>JABFSC010000580.1 GCA_013140885.1 Deltaproteobacteria bacterium
GTGGTGGAGTTACTGACGCCGATCGCGATGGATGACGGGTTACGGTTCGCGATTCGGGAGGGCGGGCGCACGGTGGGTGCGGGCGTCGTCACTAAAATCCTCCTCTAAAAACATGGCTACCATGAACGAAAAAATTCGTATTCGTCTCAAAGCATACGACCATCGCGTGCTCGACCAATCGGTGAAAGAGATCGTCGAGACGGTGAAGCGCACTGGTGGTCGCGTTGCTGGACCGATTCCGTTGCCGACGTGCACTGAACGCTACACCGTCAACCGTTCCCCTCACGTTGACAAGAAGTCGCGGGAACAATTCGAGATTCGCACTCACAAGAGGTTACTCGATATTCTCGATCCGACGCAACAAACGATTGACGCACTCGGCAAGCTCGAACTCGCGGCTGGTGTCGATGTCGAGATTAAGCTCCAGTAAGGACACGGTCTTATGAATGGTCTGATTGGAAAAAAACTTGGCATGAGCCAGATATTCGCCGCCGATGGGACGCTCATTCCCGTCACGGTGATTCAGGCTGGTCCATGTACCATTGTCCAGAAAAAAAATACCCACCGCGATGGCTATTCCGCTCTTCAGGTCGGGTTCGGGACGAAAAAAATACAGCGTGCCTCGAAGGCATTGGTTGGCCACTGCAAGAAGGCGAACGCCGCTCCGTTCGCCGTGCTCCGAGAGTTCGAGACCGACGACATGGACAAGTATGAAGTTGGTGCCGAGGTCAATGTCGCGACGCTCTTCGCCGCTGGAGAGAAGGTCGATGTCATCGGGACCACGAAGGGTCGCGGTTTCGCCGGGGTTATCAAGCGGCATGGCATGGCCGGATTTCCTGGATCACGCGGTACGCACGAATACTTTCGGCACGGCGGTTCAATCGGGAACCGTTCTTTTCCTGGCCGTATTTTCAAGGGAAAGCGCATGGCCGGACAACACGGCAACACCCAGGTGACGACGACGCACCTGCGCGTGGTGGAAGTCCGTGGCGAGGATAATCTAATCTTCGTTCGTGGCGCGGTTCCTGGAGCCAACGGCGGCGTGGTCATTATCCGTAAAGCGGTGGTGGGAAAGAAATAAGCAATGGAAACACAGACGCCCTCCCGCGTTCCGGTGTTCTCGCCGGATCGACAAACTGTTGGTGAGTTTGAAGTGCCCGCCGCGATCGCGCAGCAATCCCCTCGTGAGCACTTGCTTTTTGAGTTGGTGAAAATGCAGCGCGCCAATCGCCGGTCTGGGACAGCGGCCACGAAAACCCGCGCGTTTGTTCGTGGTGGTGGCAAGAAACCCTGGAAGCAAAAAGGTACTGGCCGGGCCCGTGCTGGAAGTAGCCGCTCCCCAATCTGGGTGGGTGGCGCGACGATCTTTGGTCCGCAGCCACGTTCGTATGCCTATCGCTTGCCGAAAAGCGCGCGACGCACGGGACTTCAAGCCGCGCTCGCGACCAAATTGCGCGACGGCGAACTCGTGGTGGTCAACAACATCGAATTGCCGGAGATCAAGACCAAGCGGATGCTGGAATTCCTCGCTACTCTGCAAATGGGCAACAGCGTGCTGGTCGTCATCGCGGAAGCGAACGAACGGATCGAAAAATCCGCGCGCAATATCCCCGGCGTGAAGGTGCTGCGTTGTGAAGGCTTGAACGTGTACGATCTGCTGCACTTCCACCAGGTGCTCTTCACCCAGGCGGCGTTACAAAAAGTGACGGAAAGGCTCACGGCATGAATAACGCGGTATATTCAGTTTTAACCAGTCCGCTCATCACCGAGAAAGCCACGCTGGCCAATGAAATTGGCAACCAAGTGGTCTTCCGCGTGCGGACAGACGCCAATAAGCACGCGATCCGTCACGCGGTTGAGACCCTGTTCAAGGTGAAAGTCGAAAAAGTCCGTACCGTTCAGTATCTGGGCAAGGAAAAGCGGGTTGGCAAATCCCTCGGCAGAAAGTCTGACTGGAAAAAAGCCTACGTGACCTTGGCCGAGGGAAACCGGATCGAATTTTTCGAGGGGGCATAGGGCATGGCGGTACGACAATATAAACCAACCTCCGCGGCGCGGCGGTTTCAGAGTGTCTCGGATTTCGCCGAGATCACCAAAAAAGAGCCGGAACGGTCGCTGATCGCTCCGTTGAAGAAAAGTGGTGGGCGCAATAACCGTGGGCGCATCACGCTCTTCCAGCGCGGTGGTGGACATAAGCGTCGGTACCGCATCATTGATTTTCGTCGCGAAAAAGATGGGATTCCCGCTAAGGTCGTCGCGGTCGAATATGATCCCAATCGCACCTCGCGTATCGCGCTCTTGCACTATCAGGATGGAGAGAAGCGTTACATTCTCGCTCCCGCTGGCCTCACGGTTGGTGATACGATCATGTCCGGGCAAGACGCCGACATTAAGCCGGGCAATTCTCTGCCTCTGAGCCACATCCCGTTGGGAACGATGATTCACAACATCGAACTCAAGATTGGCAAGGGCGGACAGATGGCGCGGAGCGCCGGGGCCGCCGCGCAACTCATGGCCAAGGAAGGCGACTACGCCTCGGTCAAACTTCCTTCTGGAGAAGTTCGCCTCGTGCACCAACGTTGCAAGGCGACGATTGGGCAAATTGGCAATCTCGATCACGAAAACATTTCGCTAGGGAAAGCTGGCCGCTCGCGCTGGTTGGGTCGTCGCCCGCATGTTCGCGGTGTCGCGATGAACCCGGTCGATCACCCAATGGGTGGGGGCGAAGGGCGAGGCAAGGGCAATCATCCACAGAGTCCGTGGGGAGTGCTCGCCAAAGGGTATAAGACCAGACACAACGCTCGCACGGATAAGCACATCGTCCAGCGAAGGAAGAAGTAAGAGTTTATGCCGCGCTCATTGAAAAAAGGTCCGTTCATCGACGACCATTTGATGAAGAAAGTTGACACGCTCATCCAGAGCGGAGAAAAAAAGGTCATCAAGACATGGTCCCGCCGTTCGACGATTAGCCCAGACATGATTGGATATACCTTCGCCGTCCATAACGGCAGGAAGTTCGTTCCAGTCTATGTGACCGACACCATGGTTGGGCATAAACTTGGAGAGTTTTCTCCGACGCGCACCTTCTATAGCCACTCTGGCGACAAGAAGGGTGAGGTCAAGAAGGGAGCGAGGGGTTAGGAACAGACCATGGAAGCAAAATCAATTTTGCGTGATGTGCGCATGTCTCCTCGCAAGGGGCGGCTTGTCGCCGACATGATTCGCGGTAAACAAGTCGAGGAAGCGCTGGCGATCCTGCGCTTTACTCCCAAGAAAGCCGCGCGTCTTCTGACCAAGGCATTGGAATCCGCGGTCGCCAACGCGGCTGATACACAGAATGTGGATCCGGATAAGCTGTATGTGAAGACCACCTTTGTTGACGGCGGGACCACGTGGAAACGCTTCACGCCGCGCGCGCATGGTCGCGCGACGCCGATTCGGAAACGCACCAGCCATTTCACCGTCATTGTTGACGAGCGGGGATAAGAGGAAACAACATGGGTCAGAAAGTTCACCCCAAAGGGTTTCGTATCGGCGTCATTGAAGGCTGGGAGTCACGCTGGTTCGCGGAGAAAGAATACGCCAACCTGCTCCATGATGACATCAAGGTGCGCGATTTCATTAAGAAACGCCTCCAGCACGCGGGCATCGCGAAGATCGAGATTGAGCGGGCGGCGAATAAGGCGAAGATCAACATTCATACCGCTCGTCCTGGCATCGTCATTGGCAAAAAGGGAGTCGAGATCGAGAAGTTGAAAGTGGACCTCGCCAAATTGTCGAGCCGTGAGGTGTATCTCAACATTCACGAAGTTCGTCGTCCTGATCTTGATGCGCAATTGGTCGCGGAAAATATCGCGTTGCAACTCGAACGGCGGGTTGCGTTCCGTCGCGCCATGAAAGAAAGTGTGGCGCGCGCGGTGCGCATGGGCGCGCAAGGTATCAAGGTGCGCTGCTCCGGTCGGCTCGCGGGCGCGGAAATCGCGCGGACCGAGTGGTATCGTGAGGGGCGCGTGCCGCTTCATACCCTACGGGCGGACATCAGCTACGGCACGGCCGAGGCGAAGACGACCTACGGGATCATCGGGGTGAAGGTCTGGATTTGTCGTGGGGAGATTATCACTCGCGATGAAGAGCAACAAAAGTTGGCGTTGGGAGCGTAAGGAACAGAACGATGCTTGCTCCGAAAAAAGTTAAATACCGCAAACAGCAAAAGGGCCGCATCTACGGAGAGGCGCAACGAGGCAACTCGCTCGCCTTTGGCGACTTCGGGCTCAAAACGCTTGATCGGGGATGGATTTCCGCACGTGAAATCGAAGCTGCTCGTGTCGCCTTGACGCGCCACGTGAAACGCGGCGGTCGGATATGGGTGCGTATTTTCCCGGACAAACCAATCACCAAGAAGCCAGCGGAAACACGGATGGGGAAGGGAAAAGGGCCCCCGGAAGCCTGGGTCGCGGTCGTCAGGCCTGGGCGCATGTTGTTCGAGATGGAAGGAATTCCTCGCGACACGGCACGCGAAGCCTTGCGATTGGCGTCCCACAAACTGTCGGTGAGTACGCAATTTTGTGAACGCCGTGGGGCAACCTATGCCAGCTAAACAGAAGGAAGTTCATCCTTTTCATAATCTTACGGACGCCGAAGCGCGCCAAAAGGAGCAGGAGATGGCCGAAGAACTCTTCCGGCTCCGCATGCGCAAAAGCACTGGCCAGCTTGAGAATCCCATGAATATCCGGCTCTTGCGCCGGGATATCGCGAGACTCAAGACTATCCAGCATGCGCGCGTGTTGCGCGGAACAGGAGAATAAGAACGGTGCCAGGACAGCAGAAAGTACGAAACGGCGTCGTCGTGAGTGACAAGATGGACAAGACGGTCGTGGTTCTTGTCGAACGTCTCGTCCAGCACGTACAGTACAAGAAATACGTCAAGCAACGGAAGAAGTACAAAGCCCACGATCCAGAAAACCGCTGCAAAACCGGGGACGTTGTGACGATCGTGGAAACACGCCCCCTCAGCCGAGAGAAACGCTGGCTCGTCCGTGAAGTCGTCAAGCAAGCGGCGGTGGAGTAGGCGTTGGCGGCGGAAGGACACTCAACATGATTCAGGAGGAAACTATCCTTGATGTGGCGGACAATTCAGGCGCGCGTAAATTGCGCTGTGTCCGAGTGCTCGGCGGGACCCGTCGCCGCTACGCCACGGTCGGTGATGAAATCGTGGTTTCGATTCGCGAAGCGATCCCGAACGCGAAGGTGAAGAAGGGCGACGTGATGCACGCGGTGATTGTGCGGACCGCCAAGGAGATTGGTCGCCCCGACGGCTCGTATATTCGCTTCGATAACAACTCAGCAGTGCTCATTGATAACCAAAAAGAGCCGGTGGGCACCCGTATTTTCGGCCCCGTGGCCCGCGAACTACGGGCGAAACGGTTCATGAAAATCATCTCTCTGGCACCGGAAGTATTGTAGGAATTGTCGCATGTTAGCGCGAGTGAAAAAAAACGATCTGGTGATGGTGATCGCGGGGAAACACCGCAAGGCCACGGGCAAAGTGTTGCGCGTGTTGCCGGAAGAAAACCGCGCGATGGTGGAGCGTATCAACATCGTCAAACGCCACACGAAACCCCGTGGTCAGCAACCGGGTGGCATTGTGGAAAAAGAAGCGTCGATCCATCTTTCTAACCTGATGCCGATGTGCGAGCGGTGCAACGCTCCCGTTCGCATTGGCGTGCGGGCTCTGCAAGATGGGACCAAGGCTCGCGAGTGCCGACGCTGTAACGAACTATTGGATAAGTAATATGGCGGCACGGCTCAAGGATTTATATCAACAAAAGGTTATTCCCACCCTTAAGCAGGATTTGGGATATGCCAACATCATGCAGGTCCCGCAGTTGAAGAAGATCGTCCTCAACATGGGGCTCGGCGGCGCGGTGGACAACCCCAAGTTGTTGGAGACCGGGGTGAGTGAACTGACGCAAATCGCTGGACAGAAACCGGTGGTGACCAAGGCGCACAAGTCGATAGCGAACTTCAAGCTGCGCGAGGGCGTCGCCATTGGCTGCGCGGTCACGTTGCGAGGCGAGCGGATGTATGAGTTCTTTGATCGCCTCGTCAATGTCGCGCTCCCCCGTGTCCGTGACTTTCGCGGCATCCCGGAAAATGCGTTCGATGGGCGCGGGAATTACTCACTCGGTATTCGCGAGCATGTGATTTTCCCGGAAATCAATGTCGATAAAGTAGAGCAAGTGAAGGGGTTTACTATCTCGTTCGTGACCTCGGCGAAAACCGATGTCGAAGGCCGCGCGTTACTACGCGCGCTCGGGATGCCCTTTCGGAGTTAGGATTGTATGGCACGTACTTGTTTACGCATTAAGGCAAAACGCACACCGAAGTTCGCCGTCCGGCAACACAACCGCTGTGATCGATGTGGCCGTCCACGCGCGTTTTACCGTCGGTTCCGCCTCTGCCGGATATGCCTGCGCAGTTTCGCGCTCAAGGGGCAAATCCCTGGGATGACGAAAGCAAGTTGGTAAGGAGAAGATTATGAGAGCAGACCCTGTCGCCGACTTGCTGACCTGTATTCGGAACGGCCTCCACGCTCACAAGGAACGTGTTGATGTGCCGTGGTCGCGCCTCAAGGAGGCGGTGGTGAAAACCTTCATCCAGGAAGGTTTTCTGAGAGAGTTCACCACTATTGAGGAAAAAGGGCACCAACAGCTTCGCATCTGGTTGAAATACGATGCGGCGGGCCACCCGGTGTTGCGTGGCATCAAGCGCGTGAGCAAACCCAGCCTGCGCACCTACGTCAAGGCGGACCAAATTCCTTCGGTGCAGAATGGCCTTGGCGTGAGCGTCATTTCGACCTCTCGCGGTGTGTTGGCGGATCGCGAAGCGCGGACGTTACGCGTCGGCGGCGAAATACTTTGCAGCATGTGGTAGGTCGCTCAGGAGAAAGAGGAAAATATCATGGCGGGGCTTGGAAGTTGGCCAGTGCCAATACCAGATAAAGTGAAGGTCTCCATACTGAATGGGCGGGTGTCCGTTCAAGGGGCCAAAGGTCAGCTTGAGATGTCCGTTGATCCAACTATTTCTGTGGAAGTGGCGAACAACAACATTGCCATCGGACGGACCGAGGAATCGCGGCGCGCGAAATCCATCCATGGAATGACGCGCAAGATGATCGCCAACATGGTCGAAGGGGTCAGCAAAGGATTCACGCGCACCCTGGAAATCAGCGGCGTGGGCTACCGCGCCGAAGCGATCGGAAAAGCCGGGATTCAGTTGAGCCTTGGCTATTCACATCCCATCTTCTATCAGCTTCCTCCGGGCATCCAGGCGAAGATCGAGCGGCAGACGGTGATCACGCTTGAAGGCATCGACAAGCAGTTACTCGGTGAAGTGACCGTGGGCATTCGTCGCCTGCGCCCCCCAGACCCGTACAAGGCCAAAGGGGTGAAACTGGCCGAGGAAAAAGTTCGCAGAAAGGCCGGCAAAACCGCCGGAGCACGCTAAGGTTCTAGAGTTATGGCACGAACACTGAGGCGCGAACGCGCACGAACACTTCGTCAACAACGAGTCCGTAAACGAGTGCGTGGGACTGATGCACGGCCACGGCTGTCGATCTATCGCAGCGGACTGCACATGTATGGACAGGTGATTTCCGACGAGAGCGGAAAAACGCTGGTGGCGGTTTCCACGCTGTCCCCGGATTTTGGCGACGGCAAGAAAACCACGAACATTGAAGCCGCCAAGGAAGTGGGCACCCTGCTTGCGCGCAAGTGTCAAGAAAAGGGAATCGCCAAAGTCATTTTTGATCGGAACGGATTTCTTTATCATGGCCGAGTACGCGCCCTCGCCGAGGCCGCGCGCGAAGCCGGGCTGCAGTTCTAAGACTGACGCAAGAAGTATAGGGAGAGCGAACGCGTGGCAATTATCACGGATCGTGTGAGTCCAGACGGCCTTGAACTCAAGGAGAAAGTTGTCCATATCAGCCGCGTCAGCAAAGTCGTCAAAGGCGGACGCCGCTTTAGCTTTAGCGCGGTCGTGGTTGCTGGCGACGAGGCTGGACACGTCGGCTACGGATTGGGGAAAGCCCACGAAGTTCCGGAAGCCATTCGGAAGGGGGTTGAACAGGCGAAGAAGTCGCTGATTCAAGTTCCATTGCATAACGGGACGCTCCCCCACGAAGTCATCGGGAAACATGGTGCCGGGCGCGTGTTCTTGAAACCCGCGTCGCAAGGCACGGGGTTGATCGCGGGCGGCGGCGTGCGCGCGGTCATGGAATTGGCTGGAGTCCGCGACGCGTTGACGAAATGCTTAGGGTCGAGCAACCCGCATAACTCGGTCAGAGCGACGCTTGAGGCATTGAGAAGTTTGTCGGTTCCTCAACAAGTCGCGGAACGCCGCGGCAAAGCCCTCGCTGAGCTTCAGGGATAACATTATGGCAGCGGACGCGAAAAAACTGGATATTACGCTAAGGCGGAGCGGCATTGGGTGCACGCAGCGACAACGCGCCACCCTGCGCGGGTTAGGACTGACACGGATCGGGAAGACTTCCATTCGATTCGACACGGTGAGCCTTCGTGGCATGTTGCGCAAAGTCGATCATTTGATTGAGGTAAGAGAACATGGACCTGAGTAACCTTCGCCCAGCCGCTGGGTCATCCAAGAATCGCAAACGCCTTGGGCGCGGCCCAGGATCAGGCCAGGGCAAAACTTCTGGCAAGGGGCATAAGGGACGCAGCTCGCGGTCTGGTGGTAACACCCCTCCTGGATACGAAGGCGGTCAGATGCCGCTGTCCCGTCGGTTGCCCAAAGGCGGGTTTCATAACCCATTCCGTAAGGAATACGACGTGGTGAACTTGAGTAGTCTCGAACGCTTCTCCGCCGGAGGAGTGGTCGATGGCGCGATCCTCCGTGAAGCTGGACTGGTCGGCGGCAAACGCGCGATCAAAATTCTCGCTGATGGTGTACTCACTAAAGCATTAACCGTGAAGGCCCAGGCGTTCAGTAAGCAAGCGCGTGAGAAGATTACTGCCCTGGGAGGATCGGTCGAGGTCGCCTAACAATGCTGGCCGGGTTTCAGAACGCAACGAAAATCGCGGAACTCCGTAAGCGTATTCTCTTTACGCTGATGATGCTCGCGGTGTATCGGGTTGGCGTCGCCATCCCGACGCCAGGCATTGACGGACAAGCCCTCGCTGTCTTCTTCGAACAGGCGAGTAGCACGGTCTTCGGTCTCGTCAACCTCTTCTCTGGCGGAGCGCTGGAACGGTTTTCGATTTTTGCCCTGGGCATCATGCCCTACATTAGCGCGTCGATCATTATTCAACTGCTGACCGTCGTTATCCCGACGCTTGAACGGCTTTCCAAAGAGGGAGAAGTTGGCCGGCGTAAGATTACCGAATATACGCGCTATGGCACTGTTGGATTGGCGCTCTTACAAGGCCTTTTCATCAGTATTGGTCTAGAGCAAATTCGCACGCCAAGTGGCGGCTCCGTGATTTTCGATCCAGGGTGGAGCTTCCGCATTATGACGGTGATTACCCTGACTTCGGGCACGGCGTTCATTATGTGGCTCGGCGAGCAGATCACCGAACGCGGGATCGGGAACGGTATCTCGCTCATCATCTTCGCCGGAATCGTGGCGAGTATTCCCTCCGCGATTACGTCCACCATTGAGTTCGTTCGTGAGGGCGAACTTGGCGTGATGGTGGTCGCGCTCATCGTGGTAATGATGGTCGCCGTGGTGGCCGCCGTGATCATCATGGAGCGAGGGCATCGACGGATTCCCGTGCAATACGCCAAACGGATGGTCGGACGCCGCATGTATGGTGGCCAGACTTCCCATCTCCCGCTGAAGCTCAATACCGCTGGGGTGATCCCACCCATTTTCGCCTCCTCGATTCTCGTGTTCCCGACCACGATGGCCGGGTTTTCCGATTCGTCCTGGGCGAAATTCATTGGCGATCTCCTCGCGCCAGGGAGCTGGTTATACAATTTGAGTTATGTGACCCTCATCATCTTCTTCTGTTATTTCTACACGGCGGTGGTGTTCAATCCGACCGATGTGGCCGACAACATGAAGAAAAACGGGGGATTCATCCCCGGTATTCGTCCTGGACAGCGCACAGCCGAGTATCTGGATCGTATTCTTAGCCGGTTGACCTTGAGTGGAGCACTCTATATTTCGGCGGTGTGTATCTTACCAACGCTGCTGATCGGCTTCTTTAATGTGCCCTTCTTTTTCGGTGGTACCGCGCTCCTCATCGTAGTCGGAGTCGCCTTGGATACCGCCGCGCAAATTGAAACTCAGGTCTTGATGCGGAACTATGAAGGTTTTATGAAACGGGGACGCATCCGTGGCCGAACTGATCGGAGGTAAGGAGGAGAGCGATGCGTGTCGTCCTAGTTGGTCCTCCTGGGGCAGGCAAAGGGACCCAAGCTCGAGCCTTGCAAAGCACCTTTGGCATCCCACAGATTTCCACTGGAGACTTGCTGCGTGAAGCTGTACGAGAAGGGACGCCATTAGGCAAGCAGGCGCGGACGTATATGGACAAAGGGGAACTCGTCCCTGACTCGGTGGTGGTGAGCTTGGTCGCGGAACGCATCCAGAAGCCAGACTGTACAAAAGGATTTCTCCTGGATGGGTTCCCGCGCACGATTGTGCAGGCTGACGCGATCGCCGCTGAACTAGACCGTATCAAGCAGCAACTAGACGCGGCGATCAGTATTGTGGTTACCCGGCAAGAGCTTGTGGAACGCCTGAGTGGGCGGTGGGTCTGTCGTTCGTGCCAGGCCATGTACCATGAGCGCTTTACTCCCCCAAGGAAAAGTGGCGTGTGTGACGCCTGTGGGGGCGAGTTATACCAGCGCACGGATGACAAGGCTGAGACCATCAACGCGCGACTTGAAGTGTATGAACGCTCGACGGCTCCTTTGTTGTCCTACTATCGCGAACGAGCGTTACTCCATGACATTGACGGGATGGGAACACCAGAGGCTATCGCGCAACGTATTACCACGACCTTGAAATCCTTGACCCCGCAGTCTGTCGCATGATCTTTCTCAAGTCGCATCAAGAAATCGAGATCATGCGTGTGGCCAACCGGGTTGTCAGCGAGATATTAGCGGAGCTGCGGGAAGTCGCTCGTCCAGGAGTATCGACCAGCGAGATTGACCGTCTCGCCACGGAACTGATTCGGAAAAAGGGAGCGCGGTCCGCATTCAAAGGGTATCAAATTCGCAACGGCACCGTCCCGTTTCCAGCGACGATCTGCATTTCGCTGAATAACGAAGTTGTCCACGGCATCCCTTCCGCGCAACGAGTGATGAAAGACGGAGATGTCGTGAGTTTCGATTTTGGGGTGATCTATAAGGATTTTTACGGCGATGCGGCAATGACATTCGCGCTGGGAAAGGTATCGGATGATGCTGCTCGACTCATTGCCACAACGGCTGCGGCCTTGGAAGAAGGGATCGCTCAGGCGACGGTAGGTAACCGCTTAGGCAACGTTTCCGCAGCGATTCAGAAACGGGCCGAGAGCGAAGGATTTTCCGTGGTTCGAGAATTTGTTGGACATGGGGTCGGGCGCAGATTGCATGAAGACCCGGCTGTCCCAAACTACGGTGTGCGTGATCGTGGGGTGCGACTGCGTGAAGGCATGGTGATCGCGATTGAACCGATGGTCAATGCTGGAAAACCGGACGTGCAATTGCAAGATGACGGGTGGACCGCTGTCACCCGAGATGGCAGTTTGTCGGCTCATTTTGAGCATTCAATAGCGATCACCGAAAAAGGTCCGCTCGTGTTAAGTCGGCTCTAAAAAAAAGGAAAGCGTGTTATGAAAGTACGTGCATCGATCAAGCCCATCTGCCGAAAATGCAAGGTCATCCGTCGATCTGGTGTGATCCGCGTGATCTGTGAAAATCCCCGGCATAAGCAACGACAAGGATAAGGATGCTCTCGCTACAGAAAATGGAGAACTGCTATGGCGCGTATCGCGGGCATTGAACTGCCACGAAACAAACAAATCGAAATTGGGCTCACCTATATTTATGGCATTGGCAGAGCCGGTGCGAAAAAAATCCTGGCCGAAGCTGGAGTGGTGTTCACTAAAAAAACGGATGACTTGACTGACGAGGAAGTCGTCAACATCCGCCGCGTGATTGACCAAGGCTACCGTGTGGAAGGCGACCTGCGGCGGGACGTGTCGGGTGCCATCAAACGTCACGTTGATATTGGTTCCTACCGTGGCCTTCGCCATCGAAAAAATCTGCCGGTGCGAGGACAACGGACGCGCACCAATTCACGGACGTGTAAAGGGCCACGACGAACGGTCGCTGGCAAGAAACAAGCGCCGAAAGGAAAATAGCCCCGGCTATTCTCATTCTTGGCTATCTTAGAGGAGAGCATTCATGGCGAAAGCCGCCGAACGTAGCGCACCACGCAAGAAGAAAGTCCGAAAAGCAGTGCCCGAAGGCATTGTCTGCATTCATTCGACGTTCAACAACACGATTGTTAGTATCACCGACCCTCAGGGGGGAGTGGTGGCGTGGGCCAGCGCCGGCACCGTCGGCTTCAAGGGATCAAGAAAAGGTACGCCCTTCGCCGCGCAAGTGGCGGCGGAGAGCGCCGCGCGGAAAGCGGCTGATGCTGGGATGCGCAGTGTCCAAGTGCATGTGAAAGGACCAGGGGCCGGGCGTGAGTCCGCGTTGCGATCCTTACAAGCCGCGGGCTTTTCCATCAATGTCATTCGCGACGTGACCCCGATCCCTCACAATGGATGTCGTCCACCGAAGCGGCGCCGCGTGTGACGCTGTCTCCCGGTACGGGAATGTCCTTTTCAGAAACACAGACGAAAGCAACCGATAGATCAGGAGGTGGAAGTGGCACGATACATTGGCCCGGTGTGCCGCATGTGCCGACGAGAAGGCATCAAGCTGTTCCTCAAAGGGGAGCGCTGTTACACGGATAAATGCGCGATCGAGCGCCGGAGCTACCCCCCTGGCCAACATGGACAGGGACGAGGGAAAAAGGCGACGGAATACAGCGTCCAGTTACGCGAAAAGCAAAAACTGCGACGCATCTATGGGATGCTGGAAATGCCCTTCCGCCGCTTCTTCGCCTTGGCGGAACGGCAGCGCGGAGTGACCGGGGAAAACCTCGTGACCCTGCTGGAGCGCCGGCTTGATAATATGGTGTATCGCATGGGGTTCTCCACGTCGCGCTCCGAGGCGCGGCAGCTCGTGCGGCATGGCCATTTCCTGGTGAATCAACGTCGCGTGACGATTCCTTCCTATCTCGTTGGACCCGGAGACGCCGTGCAGGTGAAAGAGGCGAGCCGCAAAGTGGCGCGCATCCAGGAATCGGTGGAACTGGCGCAACGCCGGGGCGTGCCGGAGTGGTTGGAAGTGGACAAGGAGAGCTTCACTGGAAAAGTGCGCGCCTTGCCGACACGGACCCAGATATCACTGCCGGTGAATGAGCAATTGATCGTCGAATTGTACTCGAAAGTGTAAGCGGTCTGGGTCCGCGTGTAGCGTACGGACCCGCACGCCGTGAAGAGGGAGTAGCATGCAGGAAACGTGGAGCGACCTGATTAAACCGAAAAGCCTCGAAGTGGAAGAGAAGACCCTGACGCCAATGTACGGGCGGTTCTTCTGCGAGCCCTTTGAACGTGGGGCGGGGACGACGATCGGCGGATCGTTGCGACGGGTGTTGTTGTCGTCGCTTGTCGGTGCGGCGGTGACCAAGGTGCGCATACCCGGCGTGTTGCACGAATTCTCGACGGTGCCGGGCATGACGGAAGACGTCACGGATTTCTTGCTCAACCTCAAGGAAATCCGTTTCCGCTTACGTGACAGCGAAGCCGAAACGGTCCGGCTCGACGTGCGGGGTGAGAAAAAGGTCACGGCTGGTGACTTACAGATTGGCCCTCATATCGATATTCTCAATCCAGACACGCATTTGGCGATGCTGGGCAAGGGCTCCCGTTTGGAGATGGAAGCGACCGTGAGCCGCGGGCGTGGGTACGTCCTAGCGGAACGACACAAAGCGGTCGAAGGCAACCCGGTGGATACGATTTTTCTTGACGCGGCATTCTCGCCGGTGCGCAAGGTCAATTTCACCGTGACGAACGCCAGAGTGGGGCAACGCACCGACTATGAACGGTTGACCATGGAAATCTGGACCGATGGCAGCATCCGCCCAGAAAACGCCATCGCCACCGCCGCTCGCATTCTGCAGGATCAGCTCGTGATTTTCGCGGGCTCGGTCGAAGAAAAAGAACACCTCATCGACACGCGCGAGGAACCACGGGCCACCACGCTGAACGCGAATCTCTTCCGCCCGATTGAGGATCTGAATTTTTCCGTGCGGTCCGCCAATTGTTTACAAAGCGCCGATCTCCGCTACGTGGGAGAACTCGTGCAGCGGACCGAGAATGATCTGCTCAAAACCAAGAACTTTGGCCGCAAATCGCTCAATGAAATCAAGGACGCATTGGCGAGCATGGAGCTTGAGCTCGGGATGCGGTTGGAAAATTTCCCTGACCGCGAAGAATTGGAACGACGCCGCGCCAATGCCTGATCCGGCTGATCCGGGAATTCGCGAATCAATATAAGGAAGGACAGTTGCGACCATGCGACATTTACGAGACGGACGAAAATTGAACCGGAGCGCGTCCCACCGCCGCGCACTCATGCGGAACCTGGTCAAGGCGCTCATCCTGCGTGAGCAGATTCAGACCACGGACGCGAAAGCGAAAGAATTGCGCCGCTGGGCTGATCGGATCGTGACTTTAGGAAAGCGCAACACCCCGCATACCCGTCGCCAGGCGTTCGCCTATCTTGGCAGCGATGATTTGGTCAAGCGCCTCTTCGAGGATGTGGCCCCACGATTCCAGAATCGGTCGGGTGGCTACACTCGTGTCCTGAAAGTGGGCACTCGCCGTGGTGACGCGGCGCCGATTTCGCTGGTGGAGTTCACTGAGCGCAAAAGCCCGGCGGCGTGACGACCGAGAATCCTGGAGGACCGAAAATTATTGCTGTCGGTGACGAACACCAACAGTCATGCTAAGTGCGAAAGGGGAGTGCTGAAGACCAACAGCCTCCCCTTTCGTGTTTTTATGTCGCCATGAAACGTGGGGTGGAGTTATGACCGAACGACGCTATGGATTTCGCTTCAATGTCATTGAGGCTGGGATGCTCGTGGTCTGCGTGGTTTTCTCGTCGGTGCTGATCTTTCTCTCCGGTATCTATGTCGGCAAAGGGGTGGAGGCGCATCGGACGGTCGAGCAGCGGGACGCCCTGCGCATGCCCATTGCACTGACCACTGACCCTCCCGCGTCGGGATCGACCACCCCATTGGCCTGGAAATTACCGAAGGACAAACCGACGGAATCCCAGCCATCTCATCTAGGCGTGGATGAGGAAAAAGAACCGTCAAAAACTGAAGCGCCCTTGGCTGTTGCCGCGAAAGAGAAACCGCGTCCGGTGAAAGAAGCTCCGCCGGCAAAAATTGAAGAACGTGCGACTGCGTCGCTGAAAGAGAGGCCTCGTTCGGTGAAGGAAACCTCATCGGAAACAAACGAGGACCGTGCGACCGCATCGACAAAAGCAAACGCTCGCCCCGTGAAAGAGCTTTCGTCGGGAGCGCGAGAGAAAGCGCGAACCAATACTGAAGAAGCCCGAGAACCGGTCGTCCGGGCAGCACGAGCACAACCTCGTCCCAATGAAAAACTGAGTGACTCAACGACGCTGGCTTCACTGCCAGCGCAGAAGCCAACTGGTGGGTCGAAAAAATGGAAAGTGCAAGTGGAGGCGACGAGTCGCGAAGAGACCGCGCGGGAGATCGCCGACTCGCTCCGCGCGCAAGGGTACAGTCCCACGGTCAGTCGGGTGCAAAAAGAGGGAGCCGTGCTCTATCGGGTCCGCGTCGGAAAATTCGCCACGCAGGATGAAGCGGTCGCCGCCATTGGCCGGTTCCGTCGCGACGGGAAATTTTCGCAAGCCTACCCAGTTTCGGAGTGATGCGTATGACCGTGAAAGAAGCCATCGCCCACGTCGTCGCGCGCCGTGACATCGCGGAAGTCGATATGTCCGCCGTGATGATGGAGATCATGGACGGCCAGGCGACGCCGGCGCAAATTGGCGCGCTGCTCACCGCGTTGCATATCAAAGGGGAGACGGTCGCGGAAATCGCTGGCGCGGCGCGCGTCATGCGTGAGCTGGCCACCCG
>JABFSC010000056.1 GCA_013140885.1 Deltaproteobacteria bacterium
ATCACGTGTCTGCGGTTCGCGCCTCATGCGCCAGAACAAAATCCTGGCGAAGACTTGTGGTTGAAAGGCAAGACCTATCTCCGTAAACAGTTTGCCGTCAATAAAACCTTCGCCGCCGTGAAACACGCCTTCTCAACTTTCCTCCGCTCCCTCAGCTTTGAGTCGATTAAATGTCGCTGGTATTGGCCCGATCCACAAATGATTTAGGAGACCTATAGTGACGACGGAAGCGGGCGGGACGGCCACGTTCACGGTGGTGTTGGATACGCCGCCGGCGGCGAATGTCTCGATCTTCCTGGACAGTTCCGACACAACGGAAGGGACGGTGGCCCCGGCAAGCCTGACCTCCACGCCGAGCAACTGGGATACCCTTCAGGTGGTGACGGTCACGGGGGTGAGCGATGGACTCCTGGATGGCGACATCGCCTACACCATTCTCACGGCGGCGACGAGCACGGACCCGGTCTACGACGGCATCCCAGTGGCCGATGTCGGTGTGACCAATATCGATGTCACCGGAGCGTGCACGTATATGCTAACGCCAATCAATCAAGTGGTGAACGCGGGAGCGACGGCGGGGGGGCAGGTGGCCGTGACAACGCAAACCGGCTGTGAGTGGACCGCGACCAGTCCCGTGCCGTGGGTGACGATCACAGGGGAGAGTGCGGGAACGGGCAGTGGGTCAGTGACGTACAGCGTGGCGGCCAATGCCGGTCCCAATCCGCGACGGGGCACGATGACGATAGCTGGGAAGCTGTTTATCGTGTCACAGCGCACACCGGTCCCTGCGCCGTGCACGATCAGCGCGAGTACGCCCGCGACCCCGGTCGCGGTGGGTGGTAGCACGGGGAGGAATGTGACGATCGTGGCATCCACGGCGAGTTGCGCGTGGTCGGCGAAAAGTCATGTAGCGTGGATCACGCTGACGTCGGCGCCGACGGGAAGTGGGGATGGATCGGTGTCCTTCAGCGTGGCGGCGAACGGCACGGGTCTGCCGCGCAAGGGGCGGATTACCGTCAATGGCAAGCGGGTTGTCGTGGCGCAGAATTAGGAGAAATCAAAAGGCAAAAGGCAAACGGCAAAAAAATAGGAAAACGGAGGACAAGGGACGGGGAAGAAATGGGGAAGCGGGGAAACGGAGCAAGAAAACCTTTTCGGTCTCCGGTTCTCCGTTTCGGTCTTCCGCCCTGGCTTGACGGCGAGAGTCCGGGGGATTACGTCACGGGGAAGAGTGCTAACCCATGCGCAAACCCCTCGTCTCCGCTACCGCCGCCATCGCCGACATCACTGATGGCGCGAGTATTGTCTTGGGCGGCTTTGGCGTGCTCCAAGGCTGGCCGCATGATGTGCTGTACGCGCTGCGTGATCGTGGCGTGAAGCATCTCACGCTGATCTGTAACTCGCCTGGCTTTGGTCCGTACTCCCCGCAAATCCTCGCGGAAACCCGCCAAATCAAGAAACTCATCGCGTCCTTCGGTGGCTATGCCTATCGCACCACACCGCTCTCCGAACAAATTGGTCGTGGCGAGGTCGAATTCGAGATGGTGCCACAAGGCACGCTGGTCGAACGTCTACGTGCTGGTGGGGCTGGGATTCCCGCGTTCTTCACGCCCACTGGCGTCGGCACCTTGGTCGCCGAGGGAAAAGAGACGCGCGTCTTTAATGGGCGTGAGTATCTGCTCGAAACAGCCCTGCGCGCGGACTTCGCGGTGATTCGCGCGCATCGCGCCGATACCGACGGCAATCTTGTCTATCGCCGCACGGGCCGCAACTTTCATCCGCCGTTCGCGACCGCCGCCGATGTCACCATCGCCGAAGTCGATGAGATCGTTGCACCGGGAACGCTGGACCCGGAGGCCATCGCGACGCCGGGCATCTTCGTCCAGCGACTTGTGCATCGCCACACGCCGATGAGCAAGGAGATAGTGCTGAACATCATGCGCACCAGTGGTCGCAACGTGAAAGTCAGCGAAACGGCGGGCGAAAGCGGGCATGGGCTGTCACCCGAGTTGATGGCGTTACGCGCCGCGCGGTTGTTGCAACCTGGACAGTATGTGAATCTTGGTATCGGCCTGCCCACGTTGGTCTCTGATTTTCTCCCCGATGGCGTGACACTCCATGCGGAAAATGGCGTGCTGGGCTATGGTCGCCTCGCGCCAGTCGGGGAAGAGGACATTGATCTCTACAACGCCAGCTCGCAACTTGTGACGCTCCAGCCGGGGGCCAGTTTCTTTCATAGCGCCGACGCGTTTGTGATGGCGCGTGGCCGCCATGTCGATACCGTGGTTCTGGGTGGGTTTCAGGTGGCCGAGAATGGCGACTTGGCGAACTGGAAAACGCCGACGATGGGCGCGGGTGCCGTTGGGGGCGCGATGGACCTCGCGGTTGGCGCGCGGACGCTGATTGTCGTGATGTTCCACTCCACGAAGAACGGTGAGTCAAAACTGCTCCGCGAGTGCACCTATCCGTTGACCGCCCCGCGGTGCGTCTCGTGGGTGGTGACGAATCTCGCGCTGATTGCGGTTGACTCCCAAGGCTTCTTGCTGAAAGAGTTAGCACCCGGAGTTTCGCTTGAGGAAGTCCGCGCGGCGACCGCCGCACCGTTACGACTGGCTCCCGATCTTCGCGAGATGGAGTTCTAACGCGGAAGAGGGTTTCGCAAACGGTGGCAGGAAGGCAAGCGGGATGAGGCTATGCAGTGCATTTCAGATACAATGACACACACGCTTGCGGCGATTGGACCGAAGGAGCGGGGGCACGAATACATTCAGGCTTGCCGCGCGGCTGGGCTGACGCACCCAATTTTGTTTCCCATCGGTGCCCCAAAACAAGCGTTGACGGAGATTCCTCGGACCATACGTGAGTTAGCCGACGCGTAACTTCACCTGACCATGACCGGTTGATACGGTTGGGCGGACGGGCGGGTTGTCATTGCGGGCTATCAGGTTTATGGCAACGAGAGGCGGAGGAGGAGTTATGCGATCTGTTATTGGGTTTCTGTGTGTGGTGGTTTTCTTTCCTGGCGAAGTTTTCGCGAAATCGCTGTACGTGAGCGGGTACCGCGAAGTTGGCGTGCGCACCAGTGCCGACTCAGAAGGGACCATCATGGTCACGTTGAAAACTGGCGATGAGGTGACCTTGATTAGCGGGACAGGTGAGTATTACCTGGTGGGCCTTCCCGGCGGCTCTCGTGGCTACGTGCAGAAAGTCGCCATGACCGAACAAGAGCCGGCTGAGGTACGGTTGCAAAAACTCGAACAAAAAACTCAGCAGCAAATCAAGGAACTGCAAACGAAAACCGAGGAACAGGAGCGCCAACTGGCGGCGTTGCGCCAGGATCGCGGACAACTCGACGCCGCGCGGAAGCAAGCTGAATCCAAAGCGAGTGAAGAAGCAAAACGGGCTGCCGAACTCGAAGCACGACAAGAAGGCATCGTGCGCGACTTCTATATCCGCTGGTTCCTCGCCGGAGCGGGCGTGCTCGGCGCGGGCTTTCTCGTGGGGTGGATATGGCGCGGCATCTCGCAACGCAATCGCCGCGCCGGGATCAGTTTTGGTCGATAACAAGTTTCGGGTTTCAAACCTTAACTCTCAACTCTTCACTCACCACCCCATCGCATACGAAGGCATGCGTTTACTCTGCTCCCCACGCGGGTCCGCACCGCCGTGCAACACACCGCGTTCCAGATCGACGCGAATGCCAAGTACGTCGCCTTCACTCCAATCCTCTTTGACCTCCAATTTGTGACCACGAGCCGCGAGTTCTTGGCGCACTTCCGTGGAGAGGCGGTTCTCAACGCGCAACAATCCAGGCACGGCATTGTGGGGATAAAAACTTGAGGGGAAATGCGCGATCGAGAAACGCGGCGCTTCGATGGCGTCTTGGATCGGCATGCCAAACTCCACCACGTTGAGGAAAAACTGTAACGTCCACTGATCTTGCTGATCCCCACCAGGAGTGCCGAAGACCAGACAGGGTGCACCATGACGCAGAACGAGGGTGGGCGTCAGTGTCGTGCGCGGGCGCTTGCCAGGCACGAGAGCATTGGGGTGGCGCGGATCGAGATAAAACGTTTGCACGCGCGTACCGAGCGGAAAGCCGACCCCATCGACAACCGGAGATGATGGAATCCACGCGCCACTGGGAGTAAACGACGCCATGTTACGTTCTTTATCGACGACCGTGACGTACACGGTTCCTGGCCCCCAATTTTGCGCGGCGAAGATGGTTTCTCCTTGAAGCATCGCCGCGCCAGTGCGGGGATTGCCGGGGCGCTGGTCAAGTGATGCCCGACGCGGGTCAATGAGGGGCCGACGATTCGCGGCATAGTCTTTCGCGAGCAGTCCAGCCATCGGGACATCAACGAAATCTGGATCGCCGTAGTATTGTTCACGATCAGCAAAAGCGAGTTTCGCCGCCTCAACAAGAGTGTGGATGTAATCGGCGCTGTTGTGGCCCATGCCTTTGAGATCGTACCCTTCGAGTAACGCGAGTTGCTGCAAAAAGACTGGCCCTTGGCTCCAGGGGCCACATTTGTAGACTTGATACCCGCGATAATCGCAGGAGACGGGCGCTTCGATCTTGCAATGAAAGTTCGCGAAGTCTTCCAGTGTTAAGAAGCCCCCACGTGTTTTCGCGTGCTCGACGAGGATATGGGCGATCTCTCCGGTGTAAAATTCATCACGCGCGGCGGCGAGCCCATGCGCACGCCCTTGGCTTTGGCCCTTCTTTTCAGCATCAATCAAACGACGAAACGTGCGAGCCAGGTCTGGATTTTTCAACAGCTCTCCGACATCAGGAAGTCGTCCACCTGGCAGATAGACCTTTGCCGACGACGGCCACGCTTTACGAAAATGGTCGGCATTGCCCGCGACGGAGAAGTCCGAGAGCATATAGACCGGTGCGGGACCACGCAGCGCGGGATGGAGAGGGAATCCCCCTTCGGCCAATTCCAAGGCGGGCTGCACCACCTCGGCAAAACTGAAAGTGCCAAAGCGCTGCAAG
>JABFSC010000007.1 GCA_013140885.1 Deltaproteobacteria bacterium
GGGTTGGAAATTGTCAAGGCATTGAGGGAACGGGTTGTGGGGGACAGGGGACGGGAAAATGAAAAAAATGTAGGGCCGCGGCACGCTGCGCCCTTGCAAGTCCGCATCGGTATTCACACGGGCTTAGTCGTCGTTGGTGAGATGGGTGCGGGCGACACGCGTGAGCCGATGGCGATTGTCGGGGAAACGCCGAATATCGCCGCGCGATTCCAGGAGATCGCAAAACCTAATACCGTGGTTCTCAGCGCAGCGACGCACCAGTTGATTGAAGGGTACTTTGTTTGCCAACCTCTAGGCGCTCAAAGTCTGAAAGGCGTGATGACACCGGTTGAGTTGTATCAGGTCCTGGGAGAGGGCCCAGCACATAATCGGCTGGAGGTCGCAGGGACGCGAGGGCTCACCCCGTTTGTGGGCAGAGAACAAGAACTCGGGTTACTCCACGAATGTTGGCAACAAGCCACGGAAGGGCGTGGACAAGTCGTGCTCCTGACTGGCGAGGCGGGGATCGGGAAGTCTCGGTTGGTCCAAGCCCTTAAAGAGCGAATAGCAGGAGAATCGGTGACCTACCTGGAAGCCTCTTGTTCTCCGTACCATCAGGATAGTGCGTTGTATCCGGCGATTGAATTGTCGCAACGAGTGTTGCGGTTTCAACAGGGCGGTTCTCTCGAAGAGAAGCTCCACAAATTAGAAACCTCGATCGTGGGGGCACCCGGACGTATGCCTCCACACGAAATTGTGCCGTTGTTGGCCTCTCTTTTGTCACTGCCATTGCCCGACCGTTATCTCCCACTGACACTCACCCCTCAGAAACAGAAAGAAAAGACTCAGGCCGCACTGCTCACCTGGCTGCTCCAAGAGACAGACCGGCAGCCGACCTTGTTGGTGTGGGAGGACTTGCACTGGGCGGATCCTTCCACATCGGAGTTATTTGGACTCTTGTTGGGTCAGGTACCGACCTCTCGCTTCCTTGTCATTCTGACCTTTCGCCCAGAGTTTCTCCCGCCTTGGACCAGTCGATCACATGGTTCACCGAAGGCTTTGATACAAAGGATTTGCAAGAAGCGAAGGAACTCCTAGAAAGCCTGCGAGAACACAGCGAGTCGTAACCAAGTGGAACAGGCGGTTATGGCTGACGTACTCGACGCATACACCGCTCCAATACCGCTTTCAGTCGCAACTTGCCAGCCGTCTGTACCAAGTGTTGATGATCAAGTTCTGGAGGATTCGCAAAAAGAATATTTTCAACGTCAAGCAAGTCTTGTGGACCACCCGCTTGGAGTTTCATCAGGATCAAGTCTTCCGGGCGCAACACGGGAATCGAGGCGCGCGCCACCGGCACGACACTGGCCCGTCTCACCGCCTCTCGTTGCCACGGGCGCCATGCCCATAACACATCGACCGTCATCGCATTCGGTGGCGGCAAGGTTAAGCGTAACAGCAAGGGAATGGGATCATCAGCGAGCCCACTGCGCCATGCGACGACACATCCTTGAGCCTCCCACAAGGCCGCGAGGGTTTTTCTGATCGCGAATGTTTGCACGGGACTCGGTGCGCTATCGGCAAGCACATCAATGTCCTGCGTCGCCCGCACCTGTCCCCACGTTGACACGGCAAGTCCGCCGATGACAGCGAATCGCAGCTCGGTCACCCCCGCAGTCGGCACGGGTTGAAAGAGTCCAGTCAGACTTCGCAATGCCTTGGCAAAATGGGCAACCATCAGCGTGACCGCTTTGCGGCCTCATGCAGCGCGCGGCAAAAGTCCGAGAGGTCGAGTGCCAGTTGGAGACGCTCCGTGGGGGTCGCTGGCGAGACGGGGGCTGTCTTCACCCGTGACGGGCGTGGGCGGCGTTTCTGCTTCTCGGATAGCGGAGCCAGAGGCTTTGAGGTCTTCATAACGATTCCATTTCTCATCACACCCCCAGCCCTTTGGCAATCCGCGCGCCAGCGCCTTTGACAGCCGAAACCCTGCTTGGTACTCCCTAGCGTCATGGACACGACACTCCAACACGCTATCGAAGCCGCCGTCACCACGCTCTGGGGAAAAGAGACTGCCATCACGCAAATTGCCCCGCTCACCGGAGATGCCTCCAGTCGCAGCTACGCACGCATCCACCTCCACGGAAACGGACCGGCCACCACGGTGGTGATGATGCTCGCTGGCAGCGCGCTGCCCATTTCGTCGGACGAGTTGGCCGTCTTTCAGGAACCGCTGAAAGAGCTGCCCTACATCAATGTCCACCGTTTTCTACAACCGCTCGGCGTGCATGTGCCGGAGACCTATTACGACGGCAGCAAGGCTGGCTTCCTCTTACTCGAAGACATCGGCGATCTCCCATTGCGCGAGGCCGCCCAGGGACAGTCCGTAGCGGACATTGAACGGCTGTATCGCAAGGCGATTGACCAACTCGTGCTCCTCCAGGTCGAGGGCTCGAAGCGTCGCACGGATGCCTGCATCGCCTTTCAGCAAGCGTTCGATCACCGCTTGTTTCTGTGGGAGTTCGAGCACTTTATCGAATGGGGCTTGGAGAAACGCGAAGGAAAGGCATTGTCCGCCGCCGAAGGCAAAGAGCTACGCGCCATGTTCGACGACATCGCCACCCGGCTCGACACCGCGCCCCGGTTTCTCAATCATCGCGATTACCACAGTTGGAACCTGTTCGTACAAGACGGCGAGATTCGCGTCATTGATTTCCAAGATGCGCTGCTGGCACCCGCCACTTATGACCTCGAAACGCTCTTGAACGACCGCGACACGCCGGTGGTCATCACGCCCACCCTCGAACAATCCTTGGTCGATTACTACCACAAGACGTGGCACGAGCGTGGTGGTGCCACCATCGACCATGCCCAATTGTGGGAAGAGTACAATCTCTGCTTGTTACAGAAGGCGAGTAAAGTGGTGGGGCGATTCTATTACCTGGAGCTAGAGAAAAAGAAGACCGGCTATAGTCGCTACATTCCGCCGACCCTGGCGACTATCCGCCGCGTGGTCGCGCGTCTGCCACGGTATCGCCGCCTCCAGGAAATTATCGCCACTCACTTCCCGGAGTAACGGCTCCCGACAGCGTCATGCTGAGGTCTCAGTGTTGTGGTCATTTGGCGATAGATTATCCCATGTAGCCCGGATGGAGCGAAGCGGAATCCGGGGTGTCCCGCGCGGAACCTGGATTCCGCTTCGCTCCATCCGGGCTACCCAGAACCGGGATATTTATTTCGAGAAATCACCTTACTCATCCCGCAGTCCTTTTCTTCAGCCTGTGGTCTCCCGTCTCCGGTCCCCGGTCTTTCCCCTCACGATTTGAACGCGAGCAACGGATCGATCCGCGCGATGCGTCGGACCGGCATGATCGCGGCGAACAGACTCATGGCGATGGTGCACCCCAGCATCCAGAACGCTTGGTGAGGAGACATGGCCGCCGGAAACTGAGGGACAAAGTACTGGGCGAGCGCGACCACCCCCCAACTGGCGGGTACGCCAATGAGCCAACCCAGAAGCCCACACCCCAACGCCTGCTGCATGGCCGTCCAATAGAGCATCCGGTTCGGCGCGCCCACCGCTTTCAGCACGCCATATTCCGCGCTCTGCTCGGCCGTCAACGCCGAGATCGTTAAGCCGATCACCACCGTCCCCACAATCACGCCAATCACTTCCAGCACTCGTAAGATGGGGAGGAAGTTGTCGCCCGTCAACGACAAGTTGTTGGCGATAAATTGCTCTTTGGGGAAAGCGGACACGAGATCGGATGCCTGTTCGATCCGCGTCGCGACCTCGGAGGCCGTGACTCCTGGTGAGACCTGTACTAAAAAATAGTTGACCAGCTCATCGAGCCCCAAGAGGCGCGTGGCCTGCGCTACGGTGACAAACGCGTACTGGTAGAGAAAGCAGTTGCCGCCGCGGGCGATGCCGATAACGCGCAACTCCTCTCCGGCGATGGTTACGGTCTCCCCTACCTGGAGTCGCTCTTTGCGGGCGAAGACGTCATCAATGA
The DNA here is from genome assembly GCA_013140885.1 of Deltaproteobacteria bacterium. GTDB lineage: Bacteria > Desulfobacterota > Binatia > Bin18 > Bin18 > JABFSC01. The sequence continues at coordinate 3,990 of JABFSC010000007.1, forward strand.
TAATCTCACCATCGTGCACGGTCCCCTGACCGGCAATGATCTCAACTGGTCCGTTGCCCGTACCATCGACCCCAATAAGAAATGTATGCCGTTCTTGCCCGTGTACCGTCGCGATCATCAACCGTCCCACAAAAGCCGAGACCTGCCCGACGCCCTCAATCTCCCGGAGCGGCTCTTCTCCGATGGTCGGGAGTAAAGACAAGGTGTGAAACAGGTCGGAGGCCCCTTTTTTGCCAACCCATAAATCCGCCTGTATGTGACGCAAGTACGTGGACATATTCTCCCGCCAGCCGTCGTAGAGGCTCATCAGCAGCAACACCAACACCACCGCGCTAGTAATCCCCGTGACCGCCAGGGCAAACCGTCCTTTGTGGAGGAGCAGATTCTTGCGCGCGAGTAAGAGCATCAGGATTTTCTCACAACACAGGTTGGCAGGAATCGTGGCTTTGTTCCCATCTTCGCCGCGTAGTCGGGACGGGCGAAGAGCGCGGCTTCCTCGTGCTGAATGCGGCGCCGCAAAATACCAGCGTTCAGCAGCGAGCAGAGTAGGGCGGTCCAATAGGCGGTATGCACGAGCGGGAGGGCAAACATTTCGATGATGACGATGGTGTAATTGGGATGCCGCACGAAGCGGTAGGGGCCGTTGTCAATGATGGGCCGTGGCGACCGCACAATCTGGACATTCCATTGTTCCCCAAGACTGCGCCACACCCAGAGGCGCCCCGCGAGGCAACCACCGAGGAGTATCAGCATGGGCCATCCTAGCCACGGCTGGAAAGGGCGTTGTCCAACCCACACTTCCAAGGGACTGGCGACTAACAGGCCAACATGAACTCCCACCATCAACGGGTAGAAGGGTTCATGGACCTTCGTCGCGCCTTCCGCGAAGAGCCGGGTTTGGTGTCGCGTGGAGAACCACAACTCGATTACGCGAACACCCGCGATCACCGCCAGCAGCGCTAAGTACCAGGGGAAGGAGCTATCAGTCATCGTGACCCTATGAAGGG
>JABFSC010000438.1 GCA_013140885.1 Deltaproteobacteria bacterium
CATCTCAGCTCTCCCCGGAAATGGGAGAAAAAGCCTGCGCCACCCTGAAAGACATTCTGCGGTGCATGAACACCGAAGCGCGAGTTGCCCTTGAGATGCGTGAGGGCGAACCTCTCCTCACCGCCACCGCCACAGGGGGCACCCCCGAAGGCTTCCTCGTTGGCCACCGCGGACAAACGCTGGACGCCCTTGAATATCTGCTCAACAGCATCATCACCAAAAGTGATGAAACCGAGACACGTGTGACTCTCGACATCGAAGGGTATCGAGAACGCCGTTGGAAAAGCTTGGAAAGCCTCGCGTTACGCTTAGGCGAGCGCGTCAAACGTCGCCGCAAGACGATCACGCTCAGTCCCATGAGCCCACGCGACCGGCGCGTGATTCATCTGACCCTTCAAGAAGACCCCCTCGTCACCACCAAAAGCATGGGGCGCGGTTATTTCCGCCAAGTCACCATCGTGCCCGAAGAAGGTACCCGTCGGGAACGAGGACAGGGAGTCGAACGAGACACCACGAGTGATGCGTAGACTAGGGGCTGGAGACTTGAGGCTAGAGACTTGAGACTTGTAGTTTCCGCGTCTTCGGTTTTGACTTTTGACTTTTGACTTTTCCTCCTTTCCCCCGTGTACGCCCATGACACCATCGCCGCCATCGCAACCCCTCCGGGTCATGGCGGAGTCGCGATCATCCGCATCAGTGGCTCCCAAGCCGAGATGATCGCGCGCCAAACGGTGCGCTTCTCCCACCCACGCGAAACGTTCCAGTCGCACCATTGTTACCTCGGCCAGGTCCGCGACCCAGAGACCGGCCACTGTTTCGACCAAGCCCTGCTCGTCGCCATGCACGCCCCCCACAGCTATACTGGCGAAGACGTGGTGGAGATTCATTGTCATGGCGGACAGTTGCTCGCTCATCGCGTTCTGGAGGTCGTGCTCAGCCGAGGCGCACGCATGGCCGAGCCCGGAGAATTCACCAAACGCGCGTTTCTCAATAATCGTCTCGATCTCTCGCAAGCGGAAGCCGTGCTCGACCTCATCCACGCCAAATCAAACCAAGGACTTCACCTCGCCTGGGAGCAACTCTCCGGTCGCTTGTCCGCTGTCTGCACAACATTGCGAGATCGACTCATTGGCCTGACGGCCTATATCGAAGCCTTCATCGATTTTCCCGACGAGGACCTGCCCGAAAAAGCTCAACACGAATTGGATACCGAGATGGATGTCCTGGCAGCCGACCTCGCCGCGCTCGCGTCAACATTCAGCCAAGGGAAAATCCACCGCGAAGGCTGCCGCACGGTGATTGTCGGGAAACCCAATGTCGGAAAATCAAGCCTGCTGAATCTGCTCTCCGGGACGGACCGCGCGATCGTGACCTCGGTTCCTGGTACGACACGCGATATTCTCGAAGAAACAGTCACGCTCAATGGCATTCCACTAGTGATATGGGACACCGCCGGGCTACGGGAAACCAGCGATACCGTCGAACACATCGGCGTGGAACGCGCGAAAGCCGGTATCCACGCGGCGGAACTGGTGCTCGCGGTTTTTGATGCGTCACAACCACTTGAGGCCGAAGATGAGGCCGTGCTTGTAGCCATTCAACAGAAGCGGACTATTCCGATTCTCAACAAAAGCGATTTACCCGTGGTCGTGTCCGCGGCGGATATCCCTCCACGACCACACCTGATGCCCCCGGTGTTGCTCTCAACCAAGACCGGGGTTGGTTTTGCTGAGTTGGGGAAAAGCGTGCGACACGCACTTTTTGCCGAGGAACCGACACTGACGGAAACCGTCCCCGGAGCAACCGTGACCCGCGTCCGTCATCATAACGCGCTGGTCCAAGCGGAGCAGATGCTTCGTCAGACACGGCAAAATTTGCGCGACGGGATTCCGCTCGATCTGCTCGCGGTTGATCTCCGCGCCGCGCTCGATCATATTGGCGAGATCACTGGTCATATTCATACAGAAGACATTCTTGACCGCGTCTTTCGCGATTTTTGTATCGGGAAGTAAGGAACCTATGGTCTACGATATTATTGTAGTCGGTGCTGGCCATGCCGGAATCGAAGCGGCCCTCGCCGCCGCTCGGCTGGGCGGCCACACGTTGATGCTCACCCAGAATCTGGACCATATCGGCCAGATGTCCTGCAACCCGGCGATTGGCGGGATTGGCAAAAGCCATCTGGTGCGTGAAATCGACGCCCTCGGTGGGGAAATGGCCAAAGCCATCGACGAGACCGGCATCCAGTTTCGCGTGCTCAATATGAGCAAAGGACCAGCGGTACGCGCGACACGTGCGCAAGCGGACAAGGCCCTCTACCGACAACGCATGAAACGAGTGGTGGAAACCACCGACAACCTCACGTTGCGCCAAGGCAGCGTCGAACGCCTCCTCGTGGAGAACGACGAAGTGCGTGGAGTCGAGACCCAGATTGGCGAAATGTTTCTGGGGCGCAAAGTCATTCTCACGACCGGCACCTTTCTCAAAGGACTGATCCATGTGGGGCTCAAGAACTATGCCGCCGGGCGAGCGGGAGACTTCGCCGTTGAAGGCTTGAGCGAACATCTGCGCGCGTTGGGATTTCGTGTTGGGCGTCTCAAAACCGGTACCTGCCCACGACTCGATAGTCGCACCATCGACTACAGCGTGGTCACCCCTCAGCCTGGCGATGACCCGCCAACCCCACTCTCGTTTTCGACCGATAAAATCACGCAAACGCAGATTCCGTGTCATCTGACGTACACCAACGCCGACACCCACAAGGCGATTCTGGAAGGGCTCGACCGCTCGCCGTTATATTCAGGGCTCATTCAAGGACGCGGCCCTCGCTATTGTCCATCAATCGAGGACAAGGTCGTCCGCTTCAAGGACAAACCGCGCCATCAGATTTTTCTTGAACCCGAAGGACGGGACACCGTCGAAGTGTATCCCAATGGACTCTCGACCAGCCTGCCGCTCGATATTCAGCTCCAGATGGTCCGCTCGATCACCGGGTTAGAGAAAGCCGAGATCATGCGTCCCGGCTACGCCATTGAATATGACTATGCCGACCCCACACAGCTTTTTCCCACGCTCGAAACCAAGCTGGTGCGTGGCCTCTACCACGCCGGACAAATCAACGGCACGACCGGCTATGAAGAAGCAGCGGCCCAAGGACTGATGGCGGCCATCAACGCGGTGTTAAGTCTGCGCGGCGCGCCACCGCTGATTTTCTCGCGTGACCAGGCATACCTTGGCGTGCTCATTGACGACTTAGTAACCAAAGGGGTCGGAGGCGAGCCCTACCGGATGTTCACCTCACGAGCGGAGCATCGACTGTTACTCCGCGAAGATAACGCTGACCTGCGCCTGCGGACCTTTGGCTATCGCATTGGCCTGGTGAACGCAGCGGATCACCAAAGAACCGAACACAACCGTGAGCGCATCGCCAGCGAGATTCAACGGCTAGAAGAAGTCATGCTCACGCCCACGGAAGCGACCAACGCGCTTCTCGCCGCGTTCGCCAGCGCCGCGCTGAAGAGCCCCACCTCACTGGCGCAGCTTCTGCGACGGCCAGAGATTTCCTTCGCCATGATTCAGCACATTTCGCCCGCGCCATCCGTGCTCCCACGAGAAGCGGCCACCGAGGTTGAGATCACGATTAAATACGCCGGCTATATTCGTCGTCAGGAAGAAGGCGTCGCGCGGCTGCGTCATCTTGAAGAGCTGCGTATTCCGCAGACACTCGATTACGACGGCGTGTCGAGCTTATCCGCCGAGGTCCGAGAGAAGCTGATTTCCATCCGACCAGCGTCGTTAGGGCAGGCCGCGCGGATTCCGGGGATGACACCCGCGGCCCTATCCCTCTTAGCGGTTCACCTCAAGCGCGTGAGCGCCGCGTAACACGCTATGCTGGACCAGGAGCACACGCGCATGCTCCGTGAGGGAGCACAACAGCTCTCCCTCACGCTCTCCGCGGCAACTGTCTCCCAGTTCGCGACCTTTATCGAAGAAATCCAGCGCTGGTCCACCATTGCCGACCTGCTTTCACAAACCGACCCAGCGACGCTCATCCGCAAACATATTCTCGATTCGCTCGCCTTAATGCCCTGGATTCCCGGGGGCAGCCGCGTGCTTGATCTTGGCAGTGGCGCGGGGTTTCCTGGTCTGCCACTGGCCATCGCCAAACCCGAAGTTCATGTCACGCTGATCGAAGCACGACGCAAACGCGCCAACTTTCTCAAAGCCGCCATCCGCGCGCTCACCCTGCGCAACATCAACGCCCACGAAGGCAGAGCGGAGCAGTTATCACAAACAGAGAATCTCTCGGCGGCCTTCGACGTGGTCGTGACGCGGGCCACCTGGAGTCTTTCCCTCTTGCTGACGTTGGCGCGTCCATTTCTACGTCCAGAGGGCATCGTCATGGCCATGAAAGGCCCCCGGCTCCAGCACGAGCTTGAAGAACAACGCGAGGCAATCAAAACGACTGGCTTTGTGCATACTGACACCAAATCTTATACCCTTGCCGGAAACGAGAAGCGCGCGCTCGCGTTCTTCAGCCAGACGTGTAGACGGGAGACGCAACTGAGATAAGGAATCGGAGAGCAAAAGACGATTCACCATCAACAGCAGGAGGACTCCCGCAGGGAACAGCGGATAGCACTGAGTGAACAGCAAGCCCAGGCGTTGCACGCGTTGTTACAAGGCCAGAGCGACGCCCAGAGTGGCGAAGAATTGTGAAGGACGTTAGTGCGGTTATCGAAGGTTGCGGACCGGCAACCGCAAAGGGATGTGAGGTCTCTGACACAGCATCTATTCCGAGACGCCATTGCAGTGCGCAAGTGTGAGACTGCCACCCGCTCCTATCTGGGCGGCGCACCTCCGCTTTGCCATCGCCTGCTTTGGCCGACCAATAATGGGCGACCCCTCTCGCTCCTCGCGTGTATCGACTGCACTGAACTACCCCAAAGCACGGAGCTCGACTGGTTGCCCAAGACTGGCCAATTGCTTTTCTTTTATGATCTTCAGGAGCAGCCTTGGGGATACGCGCCACAGCATCGTGGAGGCTCTGCCGTCATCTATCTGGCGCCAGCGGATGCTGGCGATACCACGTCAGTGATGATGATCTTGATCTCATGTGGGGAGACGTGGGAATGCTCTATTTTTGGATTCGTCGTGAGGACGCACGCAAATTCAAGTTCGATAACACATGGTTGATCTTGCAATGTTACTAACCAGCACGAAGGCGCCCTCCCCTGCCTTTTTCCGGTTGACGCCTTCGATTTTATGCCCAAGGAGTTCCCATGAGCCCCCACCTCGCTGAAGCACTCGCCGAAATCACCACCGGTATTTATGTTCTCACCGTTCGGGAAGGAGACCAACTGCACGGTATGTCCTCTTCTTGGGTCACGCAGGTGTCTGGTGAGCCGCCGTTACTGATGGCCGCGGTCGATACACGGCATTTCAGTCACGGCTTTATCGAACGACAAGGCGTGTTTGGTCTCAATGTCGTCGGACAAAAGAGCAAAGCCTTGGAGGATTATTTCTATTCAGCCGCCTCGCGCCGACCTGATAACCTGGAGCCTTTCGAGTATGAGTTCGGAGAGACGGGAGTGCCGTTGCTCAAGCTGGCGATGGCGGTCTTGGAGTGTCGCGTGGTGGCGAGCTATCCGGCGGGTGACCACACCCTCTTTGTCGCGAGCGTGGTGAAGGCCGAAGTGCGAGAGCAAGACCGCGCGGTAACCTCTTTGGATTTGCCGTATGTGTACGTGGGCACGGTGATTCCGCGCCAGAGGAATTGACACGGACAGAGCCGCTCTGTTAGCAGTCAGGGACTTTGCATCGTAGGAGCATATATGGCGATTGATCCGCGTGAACTCCGCAACGTGTTTGGTGCCTTCGCGACTGGGGTGACGATTATCACCACGAAGGACGCGACCGGCAAGCCCTTTGGGCTCACGGCCAATTCGTATACATCCCTGTCCCTTGATCCACCGCTGGTGCTGGTGTGCGTCGATAAGAAAGTGGACTGCTACGCCTGTTTCGACCAATCAAAAGTCTTCGTCGTCAACATCCTGAGTGAAGGCCAGGACCAACTGTCCACGCGGTTCGCGACCAAAGGCATCGAGAAGTTCGAAGGAGTCGCGGTGAAACAAGGGAGCTTTGGGGTCCCGTTACTTGATGGGGCGCTGGGATATCTCGAATGCAAAGTCACCAACGGTTACGAAGGTGGCGACCACACCATCTACGTCGGCGAGGTGCAAACCGCCTCTGTCTCGGATTCTCGCCCGCTGCTGTTCTTTAAGGGGAAATACCAAAAGCTGCCGCAAAACTAGGGACTGGGTGTGAGGGGGTGGGGATTGGTAAAAAACTGATCCCTCACTCTTATGTCCAACCCCTAGAGAATCTTCTTCTCTTTTACCCGTCCCTCCGCGTCCAACTCGTAGACAATCGGGACGCCGGTCCCCAGATTCAGTTCCAACACTTGCTCACGGGTCAACTGGTCCAGGTGCATGACCATGGAACGCAAGCTGTTGCCGTGCGCGGCCACGAGCACGCTCTTGCCAGCTTTCACCAGCGGGGCGATGTGCGCCTCGTAATAAGGCAAGGTCCGAGCCGCCGTATCCTTGAGGCTCTCCCCGCCGGGCGGAGCAATATCATAACTCCGTCGCCAGATGTGGACTTGTTCGTCTCCGAACTTCTTGGCGGTTTCCGCTTTGTCCAGTCCTTGCAGATCACCGTAATGACGTTCATTGAGAGCCTGGTCTTTTTCGACCGGGAGATTGGGTTGTCCAAGAATCTCCAGTGCGATTTCCATCGTGCGAATCGCGCGTTGCAAGACTGACGTGAAGACGAGGTCAAAGCGAATGCCCGCTGCTTTGAGTTTTTCTCCGGCTTGTCGGGCTTCCGCTTCTCCCTTGGGCGAAAGCGGGACATCGACCCAGCCGGTGAACCGATTTTCCAGATTCCATTGTGACTCGCCGTGACGCAGTAAGACTAAAGTTCCCATCGTTTCTCCTGTCGTTGGACATTAGGGCTGACTCGCCCGCAACAAATCTCCGACGCGACCGTCCGCCTTGCGGATGTCGTCTTCATATTTGAGCACGAGGTTGAGCGTGCGCTTGACGGTCGGCGCGTCAAGCTCCTTCACGCCAAGCGCAACGAGCGCGCGTGCCCAATCGAGCGTCTCGGCGATACTCGGTGCTTTCTTGATGTCGAGTTTGCGCAGCCCACTGACGAACCGCGCGATCTGCCGTTGGAACTTCTCCTCCAGCTCCGGCACCTTGAGGGCGATGATCCGGGTTTCTTCTTCGACTCCGGGAAAGTCAATGTACAGATGCAGGCACCGTCGTTTGAGCGCCTCGGATAATTCCCGCGCGCGATTGGAGGTCAGAATCACCACCGGACGATGCGTCGCGCGGACCGTGCCCAATTCAGGGATGCTCACCTGAAAGTCACTCAGTATTTCCAGTAAGAACGCCTCGAACTCCTCGTCGGCTTTGTCGATCTCGTCAATGAGCAAGACCACTTTGCGTGGGGTACTAATCGCATGAAGGAGGGGCCGTTCGAGCAGATACTCGTGTGAGAAAATATGCGACGACACCTCGTCCCAGCCGCGCTCCTGGACGGTGTCCGCTTGAATCCGCAAAAGCTGTTTTTGATAGTTCCACTCGTAGAGCGCACGGGCTTCATCAAGCCCTTCGTAGCACTGTAAGCGCACGAGTTCGGTATGAAGAATCTCAGCCAACACCTTGGCGACTTCCGTCTTGCCAACGCCAGCCGGCCCTTCAATCAAGAGCGGTTTTTCCAGCACCAACGCAAGGTAGATCGCGGTCTCGACTTTGGGAGTGGTGATGTAGTGGCAGCGCCGGAGACCATCGTGTACGAACTCTGGGGTCAGCTCCATTGCCAGTCGTTCTCCCGGGCTACCACATGGTGCCCACGGCATACTGAGAGATCAAGGGATCGGGGGTGAGGATGATCAAGTCATGCACGAGCGCCTGACAGATCAGCATCCGATCAAATGGGTCCTTGTGCATGCGCGGCACGCGTTTGAGAAACAGGGTGGCATCCTCATGGAGGGGAAGGAACGATATCTCATGGCGGGTCCGCTGCTCGGGAATGTACTGCTCTGGTGGCATGGGAAGCTGGAGTCGTCCGAGCGAGTATTGGAGGGCGATCTCCCATGTGGAAACGGCACTGAGGTACACTTCATTCTCGATTTCCGCGAAAATCTTCCGCACGGAATCGGACAGTTCTGGCGCGTCGGTGACAAGCCAGAGAAATGTACACGTATCGAGCAAAATCCTCACTGCTGTTCCCCCACGAAACCAGCAAGGACGTCGTCAGGAAGGGGCTCAAAGAACTCCAGGGACACCGTGAATTCGCCCTTGGCGAGCCCAATCGGACGCTTCGTCTTGTACAGGGGACCGAGTGGGCGAATTTCCGCGATGGGCACATTCTGTTTGCACAACAGAATGGTTTCTCCCTTCTTGAGCAGGGGCAGATAGCGAGAGAGATGAGTTTTGACTTCGTGGAGATTCAGCTTCTTCATCGTGCCTCCATATCGTGCGAGGAAAACGCTACAAGTCGATCACCAAGCCGTCGTGGGCGCATTCGAGCGTCACTTCCCCCATGCGGTCGAGCACTTCCCGGCCAATGTGACTCAAGACCAGCCGCTTGCACCCGAACCGATGCCGCTGCGCGGCGAGTTGTGGATAACTAATGTGAAAAGTGGTCTGGGTGGAGAAATAACAACATTCACAAATGAACAAGTCCGTCCCCTGGGATTGGGCGATGAGGTCTTCGTTCCACCCGCAATCGCCGGAATAGAGGACGGTCTTGCCGCCAACCCGCACGTGATAACCCAAGGAAATATCTTTTTCTTGATGCGGCACCTGGAACGGTAGAAACTCGCAGCCCTCAAGGAGGAGTGGTTGACCGGGCGTGCACTCACGGAACACGAGCGGAAACGGCGTACCCCGCGCCGCTAACTCGCGGTACATGGCGCTATGGAGCGCGCGCACCCGTTCCTCGATTCCTGGAGGGCCGATAATCAGGAGTGGCTTGGTGCGGGGATTTTCGTAAGTGTATTCAAGGAAGAGAAAGGAAAGGCCACCAAAGTGGTCGCCGTGCAGATGGCTAATGGCGATCATATCTATACGCTCGGCGGGAATGCCCAACGTTTTCAAGCCAAGGAGCGTGGTCGTCCCGCAATCCAGCAGCACGCCCTGGCCCGGTGCTTCGATAAGATAACCGCTTTGCCTACGGCCGCCACTACTAAAGGCGTCGCCCGCGCCCAAAACTGTAACTCGCATTATTTCGCTCTTTTGTGAGGGCAATCCGTTTGTTCCCCTCGTCTCTACCCTGTTTCCCGGAGCCGAACAAGTCTCTATTTTCCGGTTCGTACTGAAAAACATCGGTGGAACCCGGCATTTCTTTATTTCCGTGTCGCCACCGCTCTTGTGGGATCAAGAATGTGCTATAGGAAAACGCGCGGCGGGCTCACTTGATGTGTGTTCAAGCCCGCGTTTGACCACCACCGTTATCCGAGGAGGCCCAATTCATGGGAGCATGGCTGGCTGACCGCAAGAACCTGACGATTGTCGCACTTTCACTGCTCGTGATCGCCCTTGCCGCGCTGGTGGTCCATGACCACAACCTCGGCTGGCTGGGCTTCGGTCCGCGGGCCGAGCCCGTGGCTATCGTCGAGACGACACTGGAGCGCGAACAGTGGCGCACGCTGACCATTGTCTTTGACCGCCCGCTCGGCGAAGGTCATGTCGGCGAGGTGCTCGGTCGTGACCCCGCGACGATCACGCCACCGCTGGGTGGCGTGTGGAAATGGCAAGGCGCGAATGTCCTCCAGTTCGAGACCACGGACCGTTTCGCCATGGCGACCGAATATCGGGTGGACCTCATTCTCGAACGGATGCTCAAACCCACGCAAGCCCTCAAGGACAAGGCGACGTTCACGGTGCGCACGGAGGAGTTCAAGATCGAGAAAATCGACCTCAGCGAAGAGCCCGCGCCGGACGCGGACAAAAAGCTCCAGGTCATCATTCGTGGCAGCGCGCGCTTTAACTATCCCGTCAATCCCGAGGTGCTGATCGGCAAGATGCGCCTCCTCGACCCACTCCTGGGCACCGACAAAGCGGTGACCCTGGAAATGGAGACCGGCTATACCGGTCAGGTGATGGGGTTTCGCAGCCAACCCATCGAAAAGCAGAAACAGGCTCGACAACTGACCCTCACCGTGCTCTCCGATCTCAAGCCGGAAGGGGGCAATCTCCCCCTAGCGGCGGACTGGGTCCAACCCATTCCGCTGGGCTCATCCGAACATCTGGAAGTACGGGGTGTGTCACCCATCGCCGGCGAAGCGGAATCCACCGTGCGCATTCGCCTCTCCTCGCCCGTGAATCCAGAGATCGCCAGCACTTACGTCTCCGTCACGCCTGCGGTCAAGTATCGCCTCTCCGTCGAAGGCACCGAGCTGATTCTCACCGGTGGCCTGCAGCCGGGAAGCACCTACGCACTCCAGCTCACCAAGGGACTGCCCGCGCTCGACGACGCGGTGTTGCCGCAAGCGTACAAGGCCGAGGTCGCCATGCCCGACCTTGAGCCCGCCGTGACGTTCCAAAGCCAAGGGATGTTTTTGTCGGCGAGCGGCTCCCGCACCGTCGCCCTCAAGAGCGTCAACCTCGCCGAAGCCCAACTGACGATTGACCGGGTCTATCGCAACAACCTTTTTTATCTCTTCGATCAACAGGGGTATCCCTACGGCGAAGAGAACTACTCTGACTCGACGCTCTCCCACGGCCTGGGGGATCGGCTGGTGACGCAGACCATCACCTTGGGCGGTGAACGGAACCAAAGCCGCATTACCCCGCTCGCGCTCGATAGTTATTATCGCGAAGACAAGCCCGGTCTCTATCGCGTCAATGTCACGCGCGCCGAGAACTCGACCGGCACTTCACGGTGGTTACTGCTCACCGACCTGGGGATCGTCGCCAAACAAGGGAAGGACGAGTTTCTCGTCTGGGTCTCCTCGTTCGCCACGCTGGCCCCGATTGCCGACGCGGAAGTCCGGCTTATCAACAGTCAGAACCAACTCATGGCGACTGGCCGCACCAACGCCGAGGGGCTGTGGCGCATCAACGGGCTCGCGCAAATCCTGGAAAAGCAGCAGCCCTACATGATCGTGGTGGAGAAGGAGGCGGACTTCAGTTTCTTGCTGTTCAACCTGGCGGAGATCGACACCGCCGGGTTCGAGGTGGGCGGCGCGGAGCTGTCGAAGGATGGCTATACCGCCTATCTGTATGGCGAGCGCGACATCTATCGCCCTGGTGAAACGGTGAAAGGCGTGGCGGTGGTGCGTGACCGTAGCCTGCAAGCGCCACCGGCGATGCCGCTGCTCCTCCGTCATCGTGATCCCGAAGGCAACGAACGCGGCACCACGAAACTCGACATGACTGAGCGCGGCAGCGCGGCCTTCACCTTGCCGGTGCCCGCCTACGCCCGCACGGGACATCATTCGCTTGAGCTGCTCGTCGGCGAGGAGGTCATTGGCCAGTATGGCTTTCAAGTGGAGGAGTTCATTCCCGACCGCATCAAGGTCGAGATCGCACCGACGCAAGAGTTCGCTGGTATTGGCAAGGACCTCGCCTACGATGTCGTGAGCGCTTATCTGTTTGGCCCACCGGCGGCGGGTCTGACAGTCGAAAGCCGGGTACGGTTGGTGCCCGCTACCTTCGCGCCCAAAGGGTATGATGAGTTTACCTTTCATACCTCGGAACGAAAGTTTGACGACCAAGAAATTCTCTCGACCGAAGGCACGCTCGACGCGAACGGGAAACTGCGCTTTACCACCAGTGTGCCCGCCGGACTCCAGGTGCCATCGTCGTTGACCGCGGTGATTACCACGCGCGTGCGCGAACAGGGGGGACGTGGTGTCGCCGCCCTGCAACGCCTGCCGGTGCACCCCTACCCGTACTACGTCGGCCTGCGTCGCGTGGGTGAGGGATACCCGGAGCCTCGGCAGCCCGTCACGTTGGAGTATGTCGGCGTGAAGCCGGATGGCACGGAAGCCACGGCCAGTACGCTACGGGTGGACTTCTTCCGCGACCGCTGGCATACCGTGTTGCGCCGCACCGACGCTGGCAACTATCGTTATGAATCGACCCGCGAAGCGGTATTGCTCGATAGCCAGGCGCTAACCGCCACCGCCGCGCGGGGGCAGTTCACCTTCACACCAGCGGAGTTTGGGGAATATCGCGTCGTGCTTACCGACACGGTCACGGGTGCCGCCGCGCAACTAGAGTTCTTTGTCAGTGGCTCCGGCTATTCCCCCTGGGCGATCAAGAGTCCGGGGCGACTCGAACTCAGTCTTGATAAGAACGAGTACCAGCCGGGGGAGACGGCGGCCCTGCAAGTGCGCGCGCCGTTTTCTGGCAAGCTGCTAGTGACGGTGGAACGCGAAGGCATTTTTCATGTGCAAACGTATGACCTGACTGGCAACACGGCGACGCTGTCGATTCCCATCGCGGTGGAGTATCGCCCCAACGCTTATGTGACCGCGACACTCATCCGCGCGGCCAAGGACCTGGAGCCGGGCACCGCTGGGCGAGCGTTTGGGGCCGTCGCCCTCAATGTCGATCAGACCAGTAACCGGGTGAAGGTCGAGATCGCCGCGCCGGAGGAGATTCGTCCCTTGACCACGCTCTCGGTTCAAATCGCCGCGACACCGGATGCCAGCGTGACGGTGGCGGCGGTGGACGAAGGGATTCTCCAACTCATCGCGCAGAAGACCCCCGACCCGTTCGCGCACTTTTATCAGAAACTCGCGCTGGGGGTGCGGGCCTTCGACATTTTCTCCTTGCTGCTGCCGGAAGTGAAAATTGATGGTAAGTCAACCGCCGGTGGTGGCGAGGGTGAAGGCGACCTCTCCCAGTTCGTGCGCACGGAAGGGATGCGCCGGGTGGAGCCGGTGGCATTCTGGTCGGGGGTGGTGACTACCGATGCCGAGGGCAAGGCCACGGTCACGTTCAATGTGCCAGAGTTTCAAGGCGCGTTACGGCTGATGGCGGTGGCCCACCACGGCAAGCAATTCGGCGCGGCGACCCACACCATCCGTGTGCGCACGCCACTGGTGGTACTGCCGACGTTCCCCCGCTTCTTGTCATTTCAGGAGACGGTGCAAATTCCGGTCACGGTTCGTAACGACACCGGCAAGGAAGACACCTTCGCGGTGGCGCTGGCGGCGGAAGGGCCGGTGACTATCGAGACCAGCACCAGCCAATCGCCGGTCATCGCGCATAAGGCCGAGAAGACGGTGTACTTCACCATCAAAACGGGCGATGTCCCGGCGGACGCGCGCTTCACGCTCACGGCGGAGGGGAATGGCGAAAAGAGCATCGCCACGGGGAGCCTGTCACTCCGCGCCGATCTGCCAGCCCGCACGGTGGAACAGGTGGGCAATGCCACGCAGGAGAAGACCACGGTGGCGATGGACGATGGTGACGCCTTTCGGCCAGAGACCTTGCGCCGCGCGGTGCATATCAGCCCACTGCCGCTGGTGCAATTTTCCGACAAGCTGCGCTACCTGCTCCACTATCCGTATGGCTGTATTGAGCAGACGACGTCCGCCGCTTTCCCGCTGGTCTATTTCAGCGACCTAGCCAAGGAACTTGATCCCGAATTGTTCGCCAAGAATGACCCGACGGTATTCGTGCAGGAGGGGATTCGGCGGGTGGCGACCATGCAAATGCACGATGGTGGGTTCGCGATGTGGCCAGACCAGGACACGGTGGCTCCGTGGGGAAGTGTGTACGCGACCCACTTTCTGGTCGAGGCCCGGCGCGCGGGGCATCATGTGGAGAACTTCCTGTATGACCGGGCGCTAGAGTTTGTCGCCCGTGAAGGAAAAGCGAGCGCCGACCCCAACACCGACGAACTGCAGCGGGTGGTGTATGCCCTCTATGTCGCGGCGCGAGCGGGCAAGGCGGATGTGGGCTCAATGGATTTCGTGCGTGAGCATCACACCGCCAAGCTCAAGGCGGAATCCCGCGCATTGCTGGGCGCGGCCTATGCGGCGACGGGCAACACGCAGGTGCTGGCCGAGATCACCAAGGGAGTCGAGGACGCCGAGCAAATCACCCGGCAGACGGGTCGCAACCTCAACTCCACCATCCGCAACCGCGCGTTGTTGCTGCTGGCCTTTCTCGACGCGGCCCCCACCGACCCGCGTGTGCCGAAGCTAGTGCAACGCTTGGCGCGCGACGCGCAAAGTGACCGGCGGTGGACGACACAAGAAAGCGCGGTGGTGTTCGTGGCGCTGGGGCAGTTCTTCAAGCAGCAAGCGCAGAAAAAGCCGTACTCCGGCAAACTGCTGGTCGGCGAGCAGATCATTGGCACCTTCACCAACAAAACCGTGACGTTCGCGGGCATTCAGGGGACAGGCGCAATGACGTTACAGATGGACGCGGGCTATGAATCCGGCGCGGCGTTCTATGCGATCCACAGTCGTGGCGTGCCCACGGACGCCAAGTTCCGGCCCGAACAGGCGGGGCTGGAAATCCATCGCACGTTTATGACACGGACTGGTGGGACATTGGATATGGAGAACATCCCACAAGGCGAGCTGATCGTGCTCAAGACGCAGGTGAAGAGCCTGGCTGGAGCTGTTGAGAATGTGGTGATTCAGAATCTGTTACCGGCGGGGATGGAGGTCGAGAATCCGCGGCTGAAATCAACCGAGACGTTGCCGTGGGTGACCGACGCGAACCTCGAACCGGCGCATCTCGATCTGCGCGATGATCGGGTGTTGTTGTTCACCGACCTACCGGACAACGAGTGGCGGACGACCTACACGTTATTACGCGCGGTGACGCCGGGGACATTTCGCTTGCCACCGGTGCAGGCGGAGGCGATGTATGACCCGGCGATTCGCACGACGGGGGAGCGGGGGAGTGTGACGGTGAAAGTGCGGCAGTGAAGCGGGGCAAAAAGGGAAGAAAAAGGTGAAAACCGACTCGATTTTCTATCGCTTGTTTCATGACCTGCCGCGGTTATTGTTCGACTTCATCGAACAGTCGCCTGAACGCGCGGAGCAGTATCGTTTTACCTCGGTCGAACTCAAACAGACGGCGTTTCGAGTCGATGGTATTTTCCTTCCCCCGGACACGTCGACGGACTGGCCGATCTTCTTTGTTGAGGTGCAGTTCCAAGCGGACCCCGCGCTGTACCGGCGGTTGTTCGCCGAAATCTTTCTCTACCTGCGACAACAGGAACCTCCCCACCCATGGCAGGCCGTGGTGGTCTATCCAACGCGGGCCGTCGATCCGGGCGAGCACCCGCACTACAATCTGTTATTGCGCAGTGCGCAGGTCACTCGTGTGTACTTGGATGAATGGGCACTCCCTCGACAAACGCTCATGCAACGACTGATCGGCGTCTTGTTGGCCGCTCCTGGGCAAGCGGTGACCGAGGCACGCTCGGTACTGGCGGGGATCGAGGGGGATGCGGTTGTTGACACAGGACTTACGACCACCATAGTGGATTTGCTAGAAACGATTCTCGTGTACAAACTACCGACGCTGAGTCGGGAGGAGATTCAAGCCATGTTGGAATTGACGGATGTTGATCTGAAGCAGACCCGCTTTTATCAAGACGTATTTACCGAAGGGCGGCTAGAAGGGGGGCAGGAGGAAGTAGCGGCGTTGGTTCTTCGCTTACTTCAACGCCGTTGTGGGGGATTGGTCCCCGCGCTTGCCGAACGCGTGGCACAGCTCAGCCTGTCGCAATTAGGAACGCTGGGCGAGGCGCTTTTGGAGTTTCGTGAGACCGCGGACCTAGAACAGTGGCTCGCCACCCACGCGCGGGAATGAAGGATCATGTCATGCCGCATTGGACAGAGAGGGATCTGAAGCAGACCCGTTTCTATCAAGATGTCTTTGCCGAAGGGTACCTGGAAGGGTATCGGGAAGCGTTAATCCTCCGCTTACTTCGCCAATGTGGAGAATTGTCCCCTACGCTACCGAGCGTATCTCACGGCTCAGTTTATCCCAATTAAGAGATATGAGCGGGTCGTTATGGGAGTTTCGTGAGACCGCGGACCTGGAACAGTGGCTCGCCACTCACACCGGGGAATAGGCGGGAATAATTATGG
>JABFSC010000321.1 GCA_013140885.1 Deltaproteobacteria bacterium
CTCTGGATCAGCCCGATCTTCAAACAGGTCTCGTTTCAGGAGACGTACCACGGGTATGGAGTACAGAATTTTCTCGATGTCGATCCCCATTTCGGTACGCGCGAAGACCTCAAACGGATGGTTGCCACTGCCCATGAACAGGGCCTGTATGTGATTCTCGATATCATCCTGAACCATAGCGGCAACGTGTTCGGCTATGAGCCGGACCGCTACTGGACACAAGATTCGGCCAGCGGGCGCTGGTTCCTGGATCCACGCTGGGACGGGAACCGCTATCACGTCAGCGGATTTCATGACCGCACCGGGACGCCGAGTATTCCTTTTGCAACAACCGACCTACATGCCCATGCCTCTGCCTGGCCAGATGGCGCAGTCTGGCCGGTGGAACTTCAGGAGCCGAGTAGTTTTACGCAGAAAGGACATATCACCAATTGGGATTATGACCCCGAATTCCTAGAGGGAGATTTTGCCGACCTCAAAGATGTCCACCTCGGCGAGGGGCTAGTCGATACGTTTCACTCCTCCCCTGCCCTGCGTGCGTTGTGTGAGGTGTACAAGTTTTGGATTGCCTTTGCCGACCTCGATGGATTCCGCGTCGATACAGTCAAACACATGGGATCAGGAGCCGCACGGTTCTTCACCTCCGTGATCCACGAATTCACGCAGCAGATTGGCAAAGAGAACTTTTATCTCATCGGTGAGATTACTGGTGGACGCCAGCGTGCGTTTGACACCCTGGAGCAAACCGGCATGAATGCCGCGCTGGGCATCGATGATATTCCCGACAAGGTAGAATATCTCGTGAAGGGCTCTCGCAACCCCCGCGACTATTTTGATCTCTTTCGCAATTCACTGTTAGTGCAGAAAGAGTCACACGTCTGGTTCAAGAATAAAGTCGTCACCGTCTTTGACGATCACGATCAGGTGCGCAAGGGGCAACACAAAGCCCGCTTTTGCGCCGGAACCGAACGCGAGGACAAACTGCTGCTCAACGTCCTAGCGCTGAACGCGATGACCCTCGGCATTCCCTGTATCTATTACGGCACGGAGCAAGGGTTTGATGGTGCCGGCGGTGACGACCGCTATATTCGTGAGGCCATGTTTGGGGGAGCATTTGGGGCCTTTCGCAGCCAGCAGCGTCATTGCTTCAACGAGGACACCCTCGTCTACCAAGAGCTGGCGAAGATTCTGCAGCTCAGGAAACAGGAGATCGTCTTGCGCCGCGGGCGGCAGTATTTGCGGCAAATTTCCGGCGACGGCGAGCAGTTCGACTTTCCGCACATGATCGGGGAGAGGATTCAGTCGGTGGTCCCCTGGTCGCGCATTTTTAATGACCAGGAGATGCTGCTAGCGATCAATACCGATGCCGAGCAGCCGCACACGGCGTGGGTGATCGTGGACCACGGCTTACACCGCGTAGGCGACCACTTGCGGTGCCTCTATTCCGCCGATGCAACACAGCGGCAAGAAACACTCGTTGTGCAAGAGGTCCACGGGAACACGAAAGCCGTGTTATTAACAGTGCCACCGGCCGGATTCGTGATCTATGCGTAACTGGTGCGCACTACGTACCAGCTCAAGTTGCGTCCAACAGCAAGAGGCTCCGCCTGGACCTTCAATTCACTATCACTCACTCACAAGGCGGTGTTCTCCATCATGCGGACACACGGCTCAGCCGCGTCATCCTACCTGAAGGCACGTGCCACCCAATCGCCAAGCGCGTGGGTCAGCGCGATGACGGCACTGGCAATCACTAAATGTTCTCCGATGACCTGCCATGGCCGTATCCCCTGCACACGGGCGAGCCGATAACTGAGCAGCGCGAGCACGCTCAATCCCCACAGAATGCTAACGCCAATCGCTGAAGGGAGCGGAACGAGGAGCACGGGTACGAGAAAGGTGAGGGCCATGACAAATTTGGCGAGTAACGTGGCGACAGTCGCAACCCAGATCTCTCCCGCCGTATGCACACGTTCTGCTTCTTCCGAGATATGAATGCCCAACGCATCCGACAACGCGTCGGCTACTGCGATCGTGAGAATCCCTCCCACCACAGCGAGTCGAGAATGTGTCCCTGCGTGAAGGCCAACCATTAATCCCAACGTAGTAATGATCCCAGAGGTGAGCCCGAAGGAGAGCCCAGTCTGCACTGCGCTCTTCATCCCACGTGGCTTAGGCTGCGGTTGTCTGTTGGTGTTTGTTCTCAGTCAGGTCACTCCTCTCCGACCCTGTCTTGCTCGCTTCATTGATCCGCGCGAGAATCCAGGCTTGTGCCGCTTCCTCGCTGGGAAACCACCGAACGGTCTTCTCTGCAAAGCCCTGGACTAGGCCTCCTCGTCGCTCCCATACTGTAAACCCGTCGGCGTCAGGTGCAGAACGATAGCCAACGAACAAGTGACCGTCACGAGGCGCGAACTCGCGCGCGGTGACTTTCCCACGGTCCACAAACAGCGCTACTGGTGGAATCTCACCAAGGGAAGACATGGCTTCAGGTATCGGTTCCCGTTCTCCTCTCCGTGTTGGTCAACGTGAAGGAAAACACGGTGTTGTTAGCGCCGGAGCAACATGAACCAGATATCGCTCAGGAGGGCGAGGGCTCCGGCTGCGACGAACGCAAAACTGGTCACATCAGAACTCCACCAACTAGGAAGAAGTGCGGTGAACATAATTTCTTTCTCCTGCGTCACGAGGGACGCACGGTCTTTTCTTCACACGTCATGATTTCATTTGGACACACCGACACGGTGATCCCCACATCCTAGTGCACGAAGACAAGGTGGCAACCAAGATTCTCCATTGCGCGGATGAGCACGCCCTGATTGCCACAGGGAAGATATCCTTTGACCGTACGGACGAGCGTGAAGGTTTAACATCGCGTATTAGGTCGTATCTGCTTATTCATCGGTGTTCTTCTCTCCGAGCTCTCTTCAGCAAGTGTCATGTCAGCAAGTGTCATGCCTTTGCTCTCGCACTGTTTCTCGCCAGCCTGACCGCAACAGCGGTCCGTAGACATGGAATCGTCGCGCGAGATACGTCGCGCGCCTCCGTTTCTGCCGTTTTCCTGTTCTGCTCGCTCTCATCTTTGCGAACCAATGCCCACAGTTCTTCCTGTTGTTGGGAACCGAAAGAGGAGAACTCTTGGGTTTTGACGTGGAGACGACGGCAGGGAACTTGCGAAAACATCGGTAACAACAAGGAGGTGGAATATGGCTCTTTATATTATGCAAACACGCCTCTCCCCGGAGGCACTGACCCGACCAGAGAGTGTGGCCGAGCTGAACACCAAGGTCGAAGAGCGCATTAAACGAGAATGCCCTCAAGTGAAATGGGTGGGGAATTACGCAGTGCTCGGCCCGTGTGATTATCTTGATATTTTCGAGGCCCCCGATGCCGAGACGGCGACCAAGGTGGCCTTACTCGTCCGTTCCTTTGGACATGCCATAACCGAGACATGGCTGGCTACGCCGTGGGAGCGCTTTGTTGAACTGGCGAAAGGATTGAAAAGCTAGTGCGCTTTCAGTAGACGCTCGTCTTCGGTGGGGTGTTGATCATGGGACTCACTGCGCCGTTGTCTGTTGCCGAGAACGGGGAGATCTCACTCCCTGCACCTCACGTGGCTGGACACGTCTCCATCGAACGTGCGCTGCACGCGCGCCGCTCGATTCGCGAGTATGCACCAGGACCATTGACGCTCACCCACCTCTCACAGGTCCTGTCGGCTGCGCAAGGCGTCACAGCCACAGACGGATTCAGAACCGCGCCGTCGGCCGGAGCACTGTACCCACTCGAAGTATATGTTGTCGCTGGCGACGTTGCCGAGCTCCCCCAGGGAATTTACCGCTATCGCTCGCAAGGACACACGTTACAGCGAATCGCCGGAGGCGATAGCAGACCCGCGCTGATGCAGGCTGCGCTTGGACAACCGTGTATTGCCCAGGCCGCAGCCGTGCTCCTTGTCGTCGCGGTATACGAACGCACGACTGCCACATACGGAACGAGAGGGACCCGTTACGTGCACATGGAAGCTGGCCATGCCGCGCAGAATGTGTATCTCAAAGCGGTCTCCCTTCAGCTTGGCACTGTCGCGGTTGGGGCTTTTGATGACCGGAGCATCAAAGCCGTCGCCGCCTTGCGGGAGGAGGAACAGCCACTGTATTTGCTCCCGCTCGGTCGCAAAGAGCACTGACATAGACGGGGAGTGCTCCCACTATGACAAGCACGAAGACCCAGAGACGCATCTTCTTGATCCCTCGCTTATCTTCACCCCAGAAGTTTTTCGCAGTTTTGGGTATGTCGCGCTCTTTATCTTCTTGCCTCTGGGAAACTCAGATGCACGTGCCACGGGACGCTCTCGGAACAGCACAAAAGCAAGCCCCGCACAGGGGTGAACCGATGCGGGGCTTGTGGGGAACCTCACGAGGAACGGTGAGGAACTATGGAGAAGCGATCGTGTGGATTACCAGCGCCGCTCACGTCCAGCGCTTTCTCGCCCCCACCCCCGGTCACCACGACCAAACGAGGTGCGGCCACCACCAGATGATGGACGGCGATCCCCAGACCGTTCCGTCTTGGGCTTGGCTTCATTGACCGTCAGAGGACGGCCCTGGAATTCATATTCGTGGAAGCGTTCAATCGCCACTTGTGCTTCGTGCCGATCCGCCATTTCCACAAACCCAAATCCCCGCGAGCGCCCGGTGGCTTTGTCCGTAATAATCTGGACTGCCTCCACCGTACCGACCTGACGAAAAAGGGTCTCAAGCCCCTCTTCGGTGGTATTAAAGGAAAGATTGCCGACAAATAACTTCGTTGCCACTACAAAAAACTCCGAAAAAACAAAGGCCCCAAGAACCACGAGTACGGTTCCAAGGGCCTTCTCTTCTCTCGAACCAACGCACTGACGCTATCAGAACAATCAAGTAACAAGGTGAGTGTACACACCTGTCTCTCTGTGGACAAGATAACTTATTGAGCTCAGCGTAAAAAATTCTGCGTTTTAGCGAGCAGCACGTGTCCTTCCTTTCCTTCGATTCTTGAGTGGTCTGGTTTATGCACCGTCTTCGCTACCCAAGCGGAGAATAGGCAACGAAAGAGAAACCATCATGCAACGCTATGCTTCCAAGCGCTCTGTCACAGTGTGGCTTTTGCTCGTGTTCCATATTGTCTCATTAGCGAGCCGGGTAAACGCCCAAGAAACGTCGTGCACGGGCCCTTACAAAGGAAAGACGCTGAACTGGCGAGAATTGGATATAGTCCTCACGCCACATAAGGCATGGGTAGAGGCATGGGTAAAAACATGGGAAACAGGACGAGCACGGGGAAGAATGCCCAAAGAGACGCTCGACAGACAACGCGCGAACCTGTGCGGAGCCGATCTGAGGGGGGCGAATCTCTCCGGTGCCACTCTTGATTGGGCGGATCTCAGAGAGACGATGTTGTCGGGAGCCGATCTCAGCGGTGCCTCCCTGACCGAAGCCGACCTCAGCGGTGCAATCTTGTGGGAGACGAATCTCAGCCACGCTATCCTGACTGGTGCGACCCTGAGAAAGGCAAATTTGCACAACGCCACAGTAATCGGGGCGAACCTCGAGTTCGCAGATGTCTGTGAAGCCGACCTCACCCAAGCGAATCTCACCGACGCCAAGCTGAGGTGGGCGAATCTCAGTAGGGCTAACCTCACCGGTGCTATTTTGCACGGGGCAACACTAGCGTGGGCGACCCTGCGCGATGCCAACCTGAGCGAAGTTGATCTTGAAGGGGTTGACCTTCGTGGGGTTGAGCTGCCACCGCCCTAACCCTCCTTGCTCCTGAAAGGCGACCCGAAGAAGGAGTGAGGCATGACGGGGCTGTTGCCGTCGCCGGCAGTGCTCTATTTAGAGAGCTTCACTTGGAGTAGGCAGATCACTCCGGGTTTTGCTGTCTTCCTGATTAACGCAGTTGTGTCCTCACGGGTTTGATGCGTGAACGCCAAGCGCAGGTCCCCATCTCGAATGTCACTCGTGGTGTGTGGTGTCGTACTCCTGTTGTTGCTGACCTGGGTCTGGGGCACCCAACCCCTCTTCTTTACCGTCGAGAGGCCCCCTCTTCCTCCGGTTTCGCCCGCCCAGCTCGCAACCCACGTGCGGATGCTCTCGGAAACCTTCTTCCCACGTGACATTACCCATCCTGACAATCTTGACCGCGCCGCCACTTACATTCGCCACGCATTTGAGCGCGCACGTGGGCGCGTGTCTGAACAGCCCTACACCGTCGCAGGCAGAACCTATCGGAACGTATTGGCACTGTTTGGGCCTGACACGAAAGAGCGCATCGTGGTGGGGGCTCATTATGATACCGCAGGCATACGGCCGGGGGCGGATGACAATGCCAGTGGTGTGGCGGGCTTGATCGAGCTCGCCTCTCTCCTGCGTGAGACATCGCTGCCGTTGTGTGTAGAGCTGGTGGCCTTCACGTTGGAAGAGGAACCGCACCTGCACCACGCCCCGATGGGCAGCGCCGTGCACGCCACCTCGCTTCGTCAACACAACATTCCGGTCCGGGTGATGTTCTCGCTGGAGATGATCGGCTATTTCACCGACGCTCCACACAGTCAACGGTTCCCACTGCCCTTCCTTGCCGCTGTGTATCCTTCCCAAGGAAACTTCATTGCGATCGTGGGCAACCTTAGCCAAGGGTTCGTCACCCGGCAGATCAAGCACGCGATGCGCAGTGCCTCTCCCCTCCCCGTCTACTCTTTCAATGCTCCTCGTTTCGTACCGGGGGTCGATTTCTCTGACCACCGCAATTATTGGCAGGCGGGGTACCCTGCCGTGATGGTGACGGACACTGCCTTCTATCGCAATGAGCACTATCATACGATGCAAGATACTGCGGATACCCTTGATTACCAGCGCATGGCGCTGGTGGTGCAGGGTGTGTACGCCGCGGTTGTGGCGAGTGCACGGGCAAAGAGTCCGTTACTCAGGAGCGTTTCTCCATGAAACCGAAGCCGAGATGCGTATGGCTCATCGTCATTGGGCTCGTGTGCTGCTGGGACGACGCGAGTTTGGCCCAGATGCGTGCCGAGCGTGAGGAGATCGTGCGGTTTGGCGAGGATATTACGGTCACTGCCGCAGACGTGCTCGACACAGCCGTAGCGATCGGGGGCTCGATCACGGTGCTCAGTGGTGGGCAAGTCACACAGTCGGTGGTGGCAATTGGCGGAGACGTCACCCTTAACACCGGCGCGCAAATCGATGGCGACGTGGTGGTGATCGGCGGGGAAATACGAAAAGACGAAGGGGTCAGGATCGGCGGCAAGGAAGTGGTCATTGCAGGAGGGGTGCGAGATGTGCTGAACACCATACGCCGCTGGGGGCCGTTCGGCCTCGTCTATCGTCTCTACGTTGTCAGCGTGCTGCTGCATCTGGGCGTCATGCTGCTCCTGGCCGCCAGTGGAGCACTGCTTATTCTACTCCTTCCAGAGCCGGTCCAGACTATCGCCGCGACGTTGCAGCGTGAAGCGCTCAAGAGCGGAGTCTGGGGAGTTGGTGGTCTGCTGCTGGGCCTACTGCTGCTGGGCCTGACCATTGGGAGCCTGCTGGGGCTGTTACTTGTGCCCCCGCTGTTGCTCATCTTTGCGCTCATTGGGGTACTGGGAAGCGTCGCGAGTGCCGTGTTCTTGGGTGACAGGGTCTTTACCAGCGCCAACTCCTCCTTACTCCGTCGTTTTCTGCTGGGCGTCGTCCTGCTTGGATTGAGCGGACTGCTTCCCGTGATTGGCAAGGTCGTCTGTGCCCTGCTCTTTCTGTTCGGCTGTGGAGCCGTGTTGGTATCACGCGGAGGGCGACGTTCGGGAGAGACAACAGGACAACACGTGGTGTGATCTTATGTGTCAGCAACGACACTGGGCCTCACTACGAGTGTTGGCGTATTGCCGCGCAACACAATTTGTCGCGCAACACTCCCTAACACCACCTCCTTGACTCCCGTGCGACCATGAGTCGCCATCACCACCAGGCTGCCAGGGTGCTCGTGCGTGTAGCGCACGATCTTCTCAGCCGGTCCTCCCATTGCCGTTACCCGCTGAACTGGGAAATCCTTGCCCTGCACGGTCGCCGCGACTCGCTCCACGTACTCTTGCGCCGCCGTTGCTAACCCGTCCAGGAGAGCTTGATAGTTGCCCCCAGCCATACTCATGGGATCCACAAAGGTGAGCGGGAGGACTTCCACTACCCGGAGCAGCACTAACGGCACACCACACCGTCTGGCTAATTCTTCGGCCACTGGCAGTACCGTCTCGGCGACGGGGGACCCATCCAGCGGGAGGACCACCTGCGTCAGCTCTGAGGAAGGGACCGCTTGCTCCTCCGTTGGACGAATCAGCAAGAGCGGGATGTGGGTGGTATGCAACACCTTCTCCGCCACGCTGCCATAGACCCAGCGGCGCAACCCAGAACGTCCATGCGTGGCCAAGGCAATGAGGTCCACACTGTCCTGCTGTCCCGTTTTGAGGATCTCAGTGGCGGCTTCCCCTACCACCACACGGCTCTGCACCGTGACCCCGGCGGTGACCAGTCGGTCAGTCACACGACGGAGGTAGCCGTAAGCTTCGGTCTCTTCTTGCTTGATGAGCGGGGAAAAGAACCGATAGAAGTCGCTGCCGTGCCACTCGGGCACCCCCGGAATCACGTGCACCAACGTCACCCGTGCCGCCAGCGCCTTGGCTAAGGTGCTCACATACGAGAGAATACTCTCGGCTACCGGTGACCCGTCCAGACCTACGAGAATATGCTGGAACATTATGATGTCCTTTCGCTCACCACAGCAGAGTCTATGGTCTCTGTGCAAAGGGTGTGCCCGTATGAGTTTACTGATCTGGGGATGCAGCCTTCAGCATCCTCCCACAACGCCCCGACCTCCCAATGTTGTGTGGCGTCACCACAATTTCGTTCTGAGCTCCTCTCTCACTGATGCGAAGACCAGCATCCAAAGTTCTCAATTTTGCAAAAGGAACTGCAGCTGAGAAACGCCAGCTCCGTGATTTTCCTACCGAACTGCGGATCAGGACTCGCGTCCTGTCGGGTATACTCTTTGCGCTCACCCATTTTTCAGGGCCGCTCCTGCGGCGAAGAAGATGGGCAAAAAAGGATGAAAATGTCAAATGAGACCTCCTCGTCTCTGGTGGATCTGGTTGATGCTCTTCTGGTTGTGGCCCGGTATCTCACAGGCTGAAACACCCGAGGCTAAGCCTGTGCGGACATGGTGGCAGTGGTTTGATCCGCGGACCTCCCCATTCATTCCACTGCCTGAAATCGCCACCGATCCCAACGGGGGGACGACCGTAGGCTTCCTCCCTGTGTGGTTGTTCACCGATCCCAACCAGCAGATTCGCCAGATTCTCGCGCCAGATCTGACCCATAACACCACCCTCGGCATCGGGGGCACCTTTCGTCTCCCCTCCTATCCTTCGGCAGATAGCCAGTGGTATGTCATCGTCGGCGCGGCAGAGAAAATTGTTCGGCGCGTCGATCTTTCCTATGCGACGGGCCTCACCCGCCAAGAACGCTGGTCGTTTGATGGGCGGCTCTTCTTCGAGCGTGATCCCACCGAGCGGTTCTTTGGCCTCGGGAACCGTTCCCCAACCCGGCGCGAGACCAACTACACCACCGAGCAAGGCTATGGCGAGGCGCGGGTGGGATGGAATGTCACGCCAACGCTCCAGCTCGCCCTGGAAGCACGACCACGCTTCGTTCGCATCAAGCAAGGGGCGTTTTCCGCGCTGCCCTCTCCGGCTCGCCTCTTTCCAAAACTCCGCGGCCTGCGCAGTAATCACGAACTCCTATGGCGTCTGCTCCTGACCTATGACACGCGTGATTCTCTCGCTATTCCTCGCCGTGGGAGTCAAGTCACCTTGTTCGGTGGCTTCGCGGATCAGGCAATCTTGAGTTCCGTCTCCTATTCCCTTTTTGGGATCGAAGCTCGTCAGAATTTCCCCGTGCATCGGCGCGTGACCCTGGCAGGGCATTTTGCTATCCGGTACATGCCGGTCGGGAAGCAGGCCCCCTTTTGGGCGCTGAGTCGGCTTGGGGGAGATCGGAATCTCGTGGGCGTCCGCCAAGCCTTGCGGGGGTTTGGGGAGGGCCGGTTTATCGATCACCAACTCTTCGCGGCCAACGTGGAACTGCGCAGCCGCGTCGTTGATCTCGACGTGTTCACGACGCATGTCGTGCTGGAGCTGGCCCCTTTCCTTGACGTCGGACGTGTCTTCCACTCGCTTGCTGCCAATCCCTTTCGGCAGCTTCACGTCGTTGGCGGACTGGGCTTTCGCGGGGTCGCGGCTCCGTTTGTGGTGGGCTATGTTGACGTGGGCTACGGGAGCGAAGGCTTCGCGGTCTTCTCCGGTCCCAATTACCCGTTCTAATGCAACTGCACGAACACTCACGGATGTGTCACAAGGTGATAGTCACAAAGAGAAGACGCAAGAGGAGGCCCTACTATCTCCAGTCATTGGTCCTCCCGTGCTTCTGGGTGATCGTCATTGGGATATGGCTCCACGGCTTTCTCCCTCCGGAGGTCACGGGTTATTCGACAGTGTCAGACCGGGTACAAGAACAACTCCGCACGAGAATCGCAGTGGCGGAGAGAGAGCAATCTATCACTCTTGGAGAGCAACGGCTGCCCCTGACACAACCTCTTGTGACCTTTTATACACGGCGCCGTTACCATCCGGCGTGGAGTGAGGGAGGACAATTACTGCCACCCATCGATGATCTCATGACTGCGCTTGGGGATGCTGCCAAAGAAGGATTAACACCGAGTGAGTATTCTCTGTCGCTCCTGCAGGACCTCTTGGCGTCGCTGCAGCACCAGCAGCAAGCAGGGAGTGCACTTCCTGTTGATCACCTCACCGACCTCGACCTCCTGCTGACCGATGCCTTTCTCCGTTATAGTTCCGACCTCTTGCGTGGCCGTGTCAGCCCAGCGGTGGAAAACGGGGCTTGGGGCGCACAACGCGAAACGGTCGATTGCGCGCACCTGCTGCAAGCGGCCCTTGACGCCGACGATATTGCCGGAGTGTTAGCGGGATTGCTCCCTTCATTCCCCGCCTACAGCAGATTACGCCAGGCTTTGGTACGCTATCGAGCACTGGCCGCTACTGGCGAGTGGCCTCTGATTCCACCAGGTGCAAAAATAACAAAAGAAGATCATGGTCCTCGCGTGTCACAATTACGCGCCCGTCTTCACAAGGAAGGGGATCTTGGCCCAGAGGAGGCGGCGCACGATGCTCAGTTTGATGAAGCCGTAGAACAGGCCGTGCGTCGCTTTCAAGCCCGCCACGGATTAGAGGTGGACGGCGTCGTGGGACCACGGACGCGCGCCGCGCTCAATGTACCGGCTGAGTTTCGCGTACGCCAGCTCGCTCTGAATATGGAGCGCTGGCGTTGGTTGCCCCGCAACCTGGGAGCAAGAGCACTCGTGGTGAACATCGCCGGCTTCACCTTGGACGTTGTCGAGCGTGAGCACATTCCGCTGACCATGAAGATCGTCGTGGGCAAACCCTACACGCGCACCCCGGTCTTCCAGACGACGGTGACATCAGTACTGCTTAATCCTCCCTGGAACATTCCCTCTCGTATCGCCTCGAAGGAACTGTTGCCGCTGATCCGGCGCAATCCACGCTATCTCGCGCAGCAGCATATCACGGTTTTGCAGGGTTGGGGGCCGCGGACGAAAATAATCGACCCCACGAGCGTGGCCTGGTCCACGCTTTCCTTCAAGGCTTTCCCCTATCGGCTTCGCCAGGAGCCAGGTCCCTGGAATGCGTTAGGCAGGATTAAGTTTATTCTGCCCAATCCCTTCACCGTGTATTTACACGATACACCAGCGCACGCGCTGTTTACTCACGCTGTGCGGGCCTTCAGTCACGGCTGCATTCGCCTGGAAAAACCTCTCGACCTGGCAGTGTACGTCTTACAGGGGACTCCGTGGACACGCGAGGCCTTACTGTCTGCGATTGCCCAAGGCGACGAACGCACGATTCGGCTGCCGGAGCCACTCCCGACCTACGTCGGATACTGGACGGCATGGGTCGAGGAGAATGGCATGGTCCACTTCCGCAGCGACCTGTATGGTCGCGACCGCAAACTCGATCGAGCCTTGCCTCCACGTGCATCAGAAGCAGAGAGTTTTGGCTTATTGAGACCATGACAACAAGTGATATTGTTTCTCGTTTCTTGAGCGTGTGAAGACACTGCTTGCTGCACCCTCCTGGACAGAGCAAACCCTACCCTCCTATCACCCTACTGGATTTCGTGCCCATGAAATTTGTTGACAGACCACTTTGTCTCGGAGAAGTGCGCTGCGGCGCGACGCTACGCTGCAGACATCACCGCATCCAGTGCTCAAAGACCACTTTCGCAGTTTTGCCACGGAAACAGCGTATGTTTTCCTATTTTGGGGAATCCTGTTTTTGCCTGGCTCGTCCAAGCACATAGGTTTTCCGCCGACTGTTAGACATGAGGGCAGCGCCCCCTGGTATAGGAGTTGCTGCAACTCTGGCAGAGAGCGTTTTCCGTTGCACAGTTCCAAGGAGTATCGTCATGAGCAAACTACGCCGTATTGTGGTCGGGTATAACTTTCTCCCGGATGGAGAGGTCGCTTTCCATTCAGCTCGCATCCTGGCGGAACAGGCGCATGCGATGCTGTACGTCCTGCACGTCGTAGAGCCCTCCCCCATTTTCGAGCAAAAACCGACGCCGACACCACCAGCACTCACCCCACTGGAAGCCATTCTCGGCAATGTCCGCGAGCAACTGAGAGCGCTGGCGGCCACTCCCGAACTCGCGCGACTGCACGTGACCACGAATGTCCATACCGGCAAACCCTTTGTCGAATTGATCCGTGAGTGTCATCGTTGGTCTGGCGATCTCATTGTGGTGGGGGTCAGTGAGCAAGGCACAGGGCGATTTCTGGGGAGCACGGCAGAGCGGGTGCTCCGGAAAGCACCAGTGCCGGTTCTTATTGCCAAACGATTACTGACGAGCGGCCCCAAGACGCTCCTCATTCCCACCGATTTCTCCGCCTGCTCTCAGGCGGCCGCACACGAAGCGTTAGCGTTGGTGCAGACGTTTGGGGGTCGTGTGGTCTTTCTCCATGTCATGGAATCCTACTATCTCTATCCTCCGGCCTATGGTGTGGCGCCTGATTTGACTCATGTCTCGCCTGACGTGTTCGAAGCCTCATGGCAGGAGTTTCTGCACGACTTACCACTGGGGGGAGGGCTGAAGTGGGAGAAGCAGACCCGCGAAGGCCGCACGGCAGAGATTATTACCAATGTCGCAGCAGAAATCGGAGCCGACCTGATTGTCATGGGTACGCATGGCCGCACTGGACTCCCCCACCTGTTATTGGGGAGTGTCGCGGAAAAGGTCGTGCGCCTGTCCGCATGCTCGGTCCTCACCGTCCGGCCCTCGGCCTTCCGCTTCGAATTGCCATAAGGAGGGAACGGAAGATGGCGGCTGAGAAGAAACGGAACCGCGCAGTCAAAGCGAAGAAAAAGACTCGGGGGAAGAACATCCTGGGTACTCCACCGCCACTCACGCTGAGTGATGATGACCTCTATGCCCGCGTCGCACGGAAAGCTTACGAGTTATACTTGGAACGTGGAGAAGAAGCCGGGCATGATCTTGATGACTGGCTGACGGCCGAGCGACTGGTGAAAGACGAACTCCTCCACGGGCCAGAACCAGAGGAGCCCCCGCCCGAAGAACTCTGAGGGCTGCCTCATAAATCTGGACTCTGGCGCATCCCGAGTTCCATCCCCTCGCCAAGGACGAGTATGACCCACCCCTGCGTCAGTCATAGCGCACCGCATCCCCCAACGCAGACTCCTCTCCGCCTTGGCCTGCGGGAGAATTGGCACCAGTTCACGCTGCTGATTCTCATCAATGCCTTCGTCGGCGGCATGGTCGGTCTGGAGCGGACCGTCGTGCCGTTGATTGGCGAACAGGAGTTCGGCCTCACCTCAAAAACCGCCATTCTCTCGTTCATCGTCAGCTTTGGAGTCACCAAAGCGCTGTGCAACCTGTTAGCCGCCCGTCTGTCGGAAACCTGGGGACGCAAGACGGTCCTGATCCTCGGCTGGTTCATCGGTCTGCCCGTGCCGTTTCTGATTATTTGGGCGGATCACTGGTGGTGGGTGAATGTGGCCAACGTCCTCCTGGGTGTCAATCAAGCCTTATGCTGGTCCATGACGGTGATCATGAAAGTCGATTTGGTGGGTCCGCGTCAACGTGGCTTGGCGCTCGGCTTGAATGAATTTGCCGGGTACCTCTCGGTCGGCCTGACTGCGTGGCTGACGGGCTACCTTGCCTCGCAGTATGCGTTGCGACCGCAGCCTTTCTATCTCGGCATTGGCTTTGTCACTGCCGGTCTCTTGTTGTCGTGGTGCTGGGTGCGTGAGACACGTGGACATGCGCTGTTCGAGGCCGGGCACCTCGCTGGAGGACCGCCCCACACCGCCTCTGCTCCCCATGTGCTCCCAACCCCCTCGCTGCGGGACATCTTTGTTCGGACGTCCTGGACACATCCGACGCTGTTTGCGTGCAGCCAAGCCGGTCTCGTCAATAACCTCAACGATGCCTTGTCGTGGGGGCTGTATCCGCTCTTCTTTTCTTCCTACGGCCTGGGGATTGCGGCGATTGGGCTACTCAAAGCGATCTACCCGATCGTATGGGGCGTGACACAGGTGCTCTTCGGTCCGCTGAGTGATCGCTGGGGGCGCAAGTGGTTGATTGTGGGCGGGATGCTCGTGCAAGCCTTCGGGATATGGTTGACCGTGCTCATGCCCACGTACTCGGCCTGGTTGCTGGCGGCGATCCTGCAAGGTCTGGGGACGGCAATGGTCTACCCGACCCTACTGGCCGCCATCGCTGATGTCGCGCCTCCCGCGTGGCGGGCGACCTCACTGGGCGTGTATCGTTTCTGGCGCGATGCCGGCTATGCCATCGGGGCACTGTTGGCGGGCGGGATCGCGGACTTCTTCGGCATGTCCGCGGCCATCCATGCCATCGCATTGCTCACGGTGTGTGCTGGGGTGATCGTTGCCGTCGTCATGCGCGAGCCACAGTCGGCATAGGGGGCAAGGCTTCACCAGACTCACCGCATTGAGAAAAGGACTGCCCCGTTGTCCTTCATTTCAGAAATGGCACGGCACTCGCCCTATCCGTCAAGCGAGCACCTTCCGGGAGGGCACCTCGACGGTGCTGCTGATGCCACCGTGGAGGTCGATGTCTGTGTCGCCAGATCTGTGCGTCTCGTCTGTGCCGACAGTGTACGCTCTTCCGTTGATATGGTCGGCGCGTACAGCGTCCATGCCAACTACGTGTTGTTCCCGTCCAACCTCTCGCTCGTCCTTGGGGTCCATGTGCCCACAAGTCCGGGGCCACTGCGAGCAGCGCAAGTACGATCAGCATCAACAGTGTCTTTGCCATCACGTTCTCCTTTTTCAATTGATGAGTAGTTGCTTCGCCCCTTAGGCGGAAGATCGGCTATTGACCCCCCATCGGACAATAACAGAGAGCAAGACTCGTACCGGAATTTAGAGCCGGGCACACGCCTTGCTGAGCTTTGATGGAGAAGAAGCGATACAACATGTGCATTTCCGCGGAAGCGAGTTTTGCAGTCGGAGTTGGCGTCGGACTCATAGGAGTGGCGACGTTGCAGTGCCCTGGGGCGAAGACACTCCCGTGGCTTGCCGCTGTCCCTGCTCTGTTTGCCGTGCAGCAAGTCGCGGAAGGTGTGGTGTGGTTGTACCTCAATGGCGTGTTCCGGCAGACACCCGTGAGTCTCCTCGCACAATATGTGTATCTGACATTTGCCTTGATCTGGTGGCCTGTGTATATGCCACTGGCGGTCGCTTTAACTGAGCCAGTGCCGTGGCGACGACGGTGGTCGTTTGCGGCAGTGGTGGGAGGCTTCTACGTGTCGGCGTTCGATACCTACTATCTGTTGACAACTGACCTCTCGCCAACGGTAATTGGACACAGTATTCAATACGGCCACGGTG
>JABFSC010000451.1 GCA_013140885.1 Deltaproteobacteria bacterium
CCTTAACCCTCTCCCATCCGGAAGAGGGAACTTGCGGAGCACGCTCATTTCTTGCCATTCGCCATTTGCCATTCGCCTTTTGCCTTTTCCTTCTCGCCTGTGGTACAGTGCCGCGCGAAAAATCCGCATGAAGAGGAGAGTTGCTTATGGCTGTCAAACCCGGTTGGGAAGGGCGCTTTTACGAAGATTTCGAGGTTGGTGACATTTACCGCTGTCGCTTAGGGCGCACGGTGACGGAGACCGATAACACGTGGTTCACGTTGCTCACCTGCAACACCAATCAGATTCACTACAATACCGTGTACGGCAAGCAAACCGAATTTGGTCAATGTTTGGTTAACAGCGGGCTGACGTTGGCGATCATTGCTGGCCTCGGCGTCGCCGATGTCAGTGAGAACGGCTTTAACCTGGGGTGGGACCAGGTGATCCTACCCAATCCGGTGTTCGCCGGAGATACGCTGTATTCAGAATCGGAAGTGCTGGAGCTGCGCGAGTCCAAATCGAAGCCGCAATGGGGCATCGTGAAAATTCAGACTCGCGGCTACAAGCAGGACGGGACGCTAGTGTGCCAGTATTACCGCAATGTCATGGTTTGGAAAAAGGCGCACGCCCCGAATCGTGATCTCTTTCCCACACCGAAGGTAGGGTAGGGTAACATCAGAGAGCGCACAGAGGTGCGCTCTCTCCACTTATCCCTTGCCATCTTTCCCCACCGGCGCGGGAGACACATACCCCGCTGGTCGTTGCAGTGGCGTGCCATACTGATTTTTCCACACGACTTCCTCGACGGGCACGCGCGCAACCGGCCCAAACTTCCCTATCGGATACCCAATGGTAATCATGCCGTAGGTCGTGATGGTGTCTGGTAACGCGAGGATTTTTCTGACTTCGTCTTCATACTGACAAGTCACGCCCGTGAGCGTCGCTCCCAACCCCAGGGCGCGACAGGCAAGTAAGATATTTTGTACCGCCGGAAAGATGCTGCCGCCAAGGAGAC
Source organism: Deltaproteobacteria bacterium (assembly GCA_013140885.1). Classification (GTDB taxonomy): domain Bacteria; phylum Desulfobacterota; class Binatia; order Bin18; family Bin18; genus JABFSC01. Next base: position 998 of record JABFSC010000451.1, read on the forward strand.
GCGCGAAGTCGATGCCATTGGGGCCTGCGAGCCGTTTGGCGTGGATGCCCCGTTTGCGTAGACACGCGAAGAGCATCACGGGCACTTCAGCGATGTGATCGGAAAGGTAGCGCGCCGCACGCATGTTGCCATCCATCTTGGCGCCGGCGTCGAGGTAGTTCTTCTCGGCGATATCCCATCCGCGTTGATAGATCGCGCCAATCTGTTGTCTGATGGCTGGGTCCGTGGCCACCACGAATCGCCAAGCTTGCACGCCTCCGCCGCTTGGTGCTCGCACCGCCGCGTCGAGAATTTGATAGATCAGCTCGTCGGGGACCGGGTCGGGTTTGAGCCGCCGCATGCTGCGGCAGGTATACATAACGTGAAAAAGATCGGTGTTATTGTCCGCCATACTGACACCACTCCTTTTTTTGAGTGTGGTGACAATAGCTTTTGCGGGTGTGGACGGCCAGAGGCGGGGGAATGTATCAAGGAAAAGTTTCGTGATCCCCTCACCCTCTCCCAGGTGGAAGAGGGTGCCTGGAAGCGACAGCGGTGCTGTCGCCAAATACGGATATTGAAAATCCGTTACGCACTGCGGCGAAGGCCACGACCACGCGGCGTAAACCGGCGAATCGCGCCACTGGCCATGCGGGCCGAACGGGAGGTTTCAGTGCGCTCGAAGCGACGGAGCGTGTCCGCGCCGGGCTCGAAGCCTTTCACCACCTGACAGGGAATCACGCCACCAATGACTCGTTCGATCTCACGCACGAAACTCACTTCGTCCGACGATACCAGCGAAATGGCATCGCCTGTCGCCGACGCGCGCGCGGTGCGGCCAATGCGGTGCACGTAATCCTCGGGCGTATTGGGCACGTCGAAATTCACGACATGCGAGATCCCGTCCACGTCCAACCCACGCGCCGCGAGGTCGGTGGCGATCAGCACATCCACTCCGCCATTGCGAAAGCTATTCAGCGCCTCGGTGCGCGCGCCTTGGCTTTTCCCGCCATGCAGCGCGGCCACGCGCCGACCGCATTGGGCCAGATGCTTCGTCAACCGATCCGCCCGAATCTTCGTACGGGTGAAGACCAGCACTTGTCGCATGTGTCCGTGCGCCAGCAGATGACTGAGCAGGTCACGCTTCTGTTCCGATTCCACTGCGTACAGCACTTGACGGACAGACTCGACCGGCGTCGTCTTGCGGCCAATGGTAATCGTGGTCGGGGATTTCAAGGTCTCGTGAGCCAGATGTTCCACTTCTTTCGGCATGGTGGCCGAGAACAGCAGGGTCTGCCGCTCTTTGGGGATCAAGCGCAGAATGCGACGGACATCAGGCAAGAACCCCATGTCGAACATGCGGTCCGCCTCGTCCAGGACAAGGATATTCACGCCGGACAAGGAGACGGTGCCGCGCTCAAGGTGGTCGAGTAACCGTCCCGGTGTAGCGATCAGCAGGTCCACGCCGCGCCGTAGCTGGGCGATTTGGGCACCCAAGCTCACGCCACCGAACACCACCGCCGAGCGAAGCCGCGAGTGTTTGCCGTAGACACGGGCACTTTCCGCGATCTGCGCCGCGAGTTCGCGCGTGGGGGTGAGCACCAAGGCGCGCACGCCTTTGCGGTCACTTTGCGATAATCGTTGGAGAAGGGGTAACAGGAAGGCAGCGGTTTTTCCGGTCCCAGTCTGCGCGCAGGCGAGGACGTCGGTGCCCGTTAAAGCGATGGGGATGGCTTGCTCCTGAATCGGAGTTGGGGTCTCGTACTCAGCGTCACGCACGGCACTGAGTAAACCGGGCATCAGCCCGAGATCAGCGAATGTAGTCAAAAAATCGTCTCCTTCACCGCGCAACCCAGGAACACGGCGGGATACGCACGTGGGCGTCAAGCCCAACCGTGCAAGGTTGGTGGAGTGAACCTGGGAAACGTGGGACTCAGGTCTGGGTAACCAGAGCGCTCGCTTCTGAGCGGAGCGTCTTGCGGGGGGAAAGAGGCTTGCTCGCGGTTCGGAATCTATCGAACTCTATCGACTATACCTGACATGGAGTGAGGATACTAGGCAGGAGAAAAAAATACTTACTCGCCGCCAATTCACTCGTTGACAGTGTATTGCACTAACTCGGTGCGGCTCTTGATCGGGGTCCCTTCACCTTCATCACTCAGTGCGAGGACTAGGCCGACGCCTTTGGCGTACCACTCAACGTGACGCAGATTGTAGCTCTTATTTCGCCGGTGCTGATCGACGAACCCGTTGACGCTCATCGTTTCGACGCGCAGGCAATGGGCGAAAATGCCCGCCGGGACCCGCACCACTTCCGGGTCAATCGACGCCTGCGCCGATCCGTTCATTTCTTGCTTACCGTCCGCCGACCACGCATTGGTATTGAAGCCGATCTTCCATGTGGCCACGCCATTGTATGGACTCGGAAGCACCTGCTCCGAGCCAGTGCCGAGTTTGGTGTCCCACACTTTGGTGCCATCGTAATCCAGCCACGGGTAGCGATGCCAAAAGCCGCCCTTGCGGAAATAGGCGACCGTGCTCTTGGCTTCGGGCGCGGTGGTGGTCAGCGGTTCGTATTCTTCCATAACCACATACGATTTCTCGTCAGCCAGGGACATGTTGTCATCAATCACTTTCTCGGTCATGTAGTAAATGTAGTCGCCGCCGGAAAAGACGACCAAATGCTTCCAGGAGTTATTCTTGGCCAGCGGGAAAAATTCGCTCCCCGCCATTGGGACCCGCGAAGTCAACAGGAACACCAGCGCGACCCCGACCAGGAGGAGAAAAATTGCTGGCAGTGTTTTGCGCATGAACGGGACTATACGGCGCTCCCAGTTGTAGGGCAAGCATAAAACTGACATGACGACCGCGTATTTTCACAACCCAACAGGTGTGGGGTCTATATTCCCTGATGGCCATGAGCGCAACACAGCAACAGGTTGAACGGCTTCCCTTCGCCGAGGTGATTACCCTTCATCAACGCGTGATCTACGGCTACTTGTTACGCTTCACACGTAATGTCGCGGATGCTCAGGACCTTTTCCAAGAAACCTTCTTGCGCGCCTATCGTGCGTATGCCGCGCTCCCAACCGATGCCGACCTCCAAGCCTGGCTCATGCGCATCGCGGTCAATCTCTCGAAAAATCATGTTCGCGACCGCCAACGCCGCGTTCGTGTCTTGGTCAGCGAAGATCCAGAGCACGAACAGTCACCCCCGCGCATCACGGACAACAGCAGCCCCACGGAGCAGAGCATGATCTCACGCGAAACCGCCCAGACCGTGCTTACGACTATCGACGCTTTGCCCTTTCGCCAACGGACCGCCCTGATTCAGCGTCAGTTTGAAGGGCTTGAGTACGCCGCCATCGCCGCCAACTTAGCGTGTTCACCAGAGAGCGCACGGGCCCATGTCTATCAGGCACTACGAAAATTACGGGTCGCGCTTGCCGCCGACCACCAACCAGCGGAGTAACACTATGGCTACCACTCGTTCCTCTTCACTTCCTTGCGGTTTTCACGAGCATGACCTCATCGCCGAGGCGTTGGGGGAAGCTCCTTCGCACGTGAGCCTACGCCTGCGCACACATCTGCTCTCGTGCACGGCCTGCGCGGAGATGCTGGCGCAATATCGCACCGTGCGGACGCAGCTTCAGGTGCTCGCCACAGGCGAGGATTTGACTTCAGGGCTGCGCGCCGCGCGTCACGCCCTTGACCATCGCTTACCCAGCCCTCGCGTTTCACGCCCACGGTTAATGCTCGAAGTGTGGCATTCACCGGTCGGTGACATCCGGCTCGGCAAGACGGACAAAGGCGTGGTCCTGGCGGAATTCGTACGACCAGATGGAAACGATGCGTCAACCGCGACTCTCCAACGCGCGTTCACCATTGAAAGCGGCGGACCAGAAACCGCCGCCCTCATCCAGACGTTGGGAGAATACTTCAGTGGCAAACGCCACAGTTTGGCATGGCAGATCGATGACTCGC
>JABFSC010000588.1 GCA_013140885.1 Deltaproteobacteria bacterium
AGTCGATAACGCGATCTATCACGCCGTCTGGCGGTGGGCCAAGCGCCGACACCCCCACCAGAATCGACGGTGGATTGCCCAGAAATACTATACCACCAGGGGCAAGCGCCACTGGGTATTTCACGGGTCCACAGTCGATACGCGCGGCAAGGTCAGAGTCCACGATCTGTACAAAGCCGCGGACACCTCGATCCGACGCCACACCAAGATCAAAGCCGCCGCCAATCCCTACGACCCCGCGTGGGAGGTGTACTTCGAGGAACGCCTGGGCGTTCAGATGGAAGCCAACCTGCGGGGGCGGCGACGGCTACTGTATCTGTGGCGAGAGCAACAGGGCCTCTGTCCGGTGTGTCACCAAAGGATCACCAAACTCACGGGGTGGCATAACCACCACATCGTGCAGCGATCTTTGGGCGGCAGTGACCAGGCCGCCAATCGGGTGTTGTTGCATCCGACCTGCCATCGGCAAGTGCATAGCCAGAAGGTAGCGGTGGAAAAGCCGCGTCCGGCGACGGGCGTTGGAAAGGCTTGAGCGCAGTGCGGTGAAAGTCGCACGCTGCGTTCTGAGGGGGCGGGAGTGTAGCAATACACTCCTGCTACCCGGCGACTTTTTCTAGAGATACGCAAGGGCAGCGCAGGCTGCGGTCTTCACTTCCCCCCTCATCTTCTGCTATAAGCGCGGCGGCCTCAGCGGGGTGAGCCGCTGAGAGGAAACGAGCAAACTGACAGTGAGGAAAGAAAGGTCCGATGAAACAGCCCGCAGACGTCATCCTGAGTCGTGAAGACGGCGAAGCCTTGCTGGCGCGGCTTGAAGCCAATGCGCTCACCGCCGACGATCGGTGTGTCCTGGGGAAAGTGCTGACCTTTTATTTTTGGCTGCTGTTTGCGCTGCGCGAGGCGAAGCTGAGTTTACGTCGCTTGAAGACGCTGGTCTTTGGCGAAAAGCCCAAGAAGCGCGAGCCGCTGAGCTCGGACGAGACGCCCAGCGGCGGGAGTGCCGGCGGAAGTGGCGAGCCCCCACAAGCCTCACCGGGAGTGCCCGCAGTTGCCGCGCCCGACGCGCCCGAGGCGAAGCCGCGCCCGCCTGGGCATGGGCGGCAGGGCGCGGAGGTGTATCGCGCGGCGCAGACGGTGGCCTGTCGGCACGAGGAGTTAGCGGTGGGCGAGCGCTGTCCGGCGTGTGGGCGGGGGACCTTGTATCGATTACCGCCCGGCATCGAAATGCGGCTGGATGGCAATGCGCTGCTCTCCGCCGTGCGCTATGAGTTGGAGAAGTTGCGCTGCTCGGCCTGTGGGCAAATTTTCACGGCCGCCGTGCCTGCCGCCGCAGGCGAGGAGAAGTACAGTGCGCGGGCGCGGGCCGTCTGAGCCCTGGCGCGGTATTACCTGGGCCTGCCGTGGTATCGCGTGGAGAGTTTCCAAGCGATGGTGGGGGTTCCCGTCCCCGATGCGACACAGTGGGATCAGGTGGAGCTGGTGGGCGACTGTACCCATCCGATCTTCAAGTATTTGGAGAAACTCGCGGCGCAGGGCGAGCTCATCTTTCAAGATGACACGCCGGGGCGGATCTTGGAGTTGATCGAGGAGAACCACAAAGCCCAGGCCCAGGCCCAAGGTAAAACGCGGACGGACGAGCGGACAGGCATGCAGACGACGGCGTTGATCGGGCAGGTGGGCGAGCGGCGGATTTGTTTGTATTATACGGGGCGCCAGCATGCGGGCGAGAATCTGGCGGCGCTCTTAGCGAAGCGGGAGCCGCACCGGGACAAACCGCTGGTGATGTCGGATGCGTTGAGTAGTAACAACGCGGTGGAACCCCAGCTCATTCGCTGTCACTGTTTGGCGCACGGGCGGCGGAAATTTAGCGACTTGGACGAGGTCTTTCCCGCTGAGAGTGCCGTGGTGGTGGAGGCGCTCAAGCTGGTGTTCGACCATGACGAGGCCGCCCGGCGTGAGCAGCTCAGTGCCCCCGAGCGGTTGGCGTATCATCAGGCCAAGAGTGGCCCGATCATGGCAGCGCTCCAGCAGTGGTTGGCGCAGCAAACAGAGGAGCGCCTGGTCGAACCCAATAGCAGTCTGGGGAAAGCCCTCGCCTATCTGCTCGGCCACTGGGAGACGCTGACGCGATTTTTGACGGTCCCCGGCGCACCGCTCGACAACAACGTGGCGGAGAGGGCGCTCAAACTGTGCATTCGCCAGCGCAAGAACTCCTTGTTCTATGCCACCGAGCATAGTGCCTACATCGCCAGTATCCTGACCAGTGTGATTGCCACCTGTGTGCAGGCGGGCGTGAATGCGCTGGAGTATCTGGTGGCCGTCCAAGAGCACCGCCAGGAGGTTTTTGCCAACCCCAGCGCGTGGCTGCCGTGGAATTATCCCGCCGCGGCTCTGCCTCCTTAAGAAACCGCGCGCCATTCGGGGGCCATTTGCGCGCGGTCGGGAAAGCCGTTCCACAAGAGGATGGTCAACTCGCGGGCCGAGAGCGACACGCTGGGGGTCGATGTGGTCGGCCACCACCGAAAGCGGCCTTGGGAGAGGCGCTTGGTACAGAGCCAAAAGCCTTGGCCATCGTAGGCCAGAAGTTTGAGCGTCGTGCCGGTGCGATTACGGAAGACGTAGACGGCCCCGCCCAAGGGGTTCTCGGCCAGGGTCTGGCGACACAGCGCGGCAAGGCCATCAATGCCTTTGCGGCAATCGATGGGGTGCACGGCGAGAAAGATGCGACTTTGGGGGGTAAGTTGGAGCATTAGCACGTCTCCAGAAAGGTTTGAAGCAGGGGAACGAGGGCGGGCACGGCGTCACTATAGGTAATCCGGAGCCGGGTCCCATCGGCGCGTTGCACCTCGACCTCCGCCGTCGACGCCCGCCACGCGGGCGTCTGCACTTCCACAAAGTGGGAAGGACAGGGCGCGGGCGGGGCCACTGCACCTGGACGCGTTGCGTCCCGCCGCCGTTTCAGGACCTGGGGGGTGAGGCCGAGCTGTTTGGCCACGCGCGTCAGGGGCAAGTGTGCGGTCAGGGCAATGGCCTGCGTCCACAGGGGTGGGGGAATGCGCCCGCGTGAGGTGGGCCGACTCGCGCGCCACTGGGCGAATTGGCGGGTGACGTGCTGGAGATGTTCTTCGACTTGGGCCAACGGCAATTGTGTCATGCGCTTCTTCCTTCCTATCGGTCAGCGTTCTGCGACAGGAAGGTAAGCGCATTATACTGCGAAAGTCACGCGCGCTTGCCGGAAGGACACTCTGCGGAGTATCTGGGCGTAGCCAGGCCAGTTCAAAGGCCTGCTCGACGAGGACAGGCATTTTTTCAAAGAGCCCCACAAGTGCCAGCAGTTTCTCAAAGTCATGAAGATACACGGGCTCAGTACCTGACACCTCTTGGGCTGCGGTACGACAGGTCAGTAATTGTTTGATCGCATTGCTGCAGTGCCCAATATTTTGTTGCAGGACATCGAGTTGCGACACGGTCTTCTCATGAAACCCTTGGTTCCTAAGTCGGAGGCACGCGCCGTGCAGTTGGGCAAGAAACTCTTTGTTAAAGTTGTCAGAAGTCTGCGGAAAAACGGACGAGGCTTTGGTCAGTGTTGGAACTCCTGAAAGACGGTCGTGTAGTGCCCTAATTTGATTCGCAATGGATTCCGAAAGGAAATGGAGCCACAGAGACGAGGTAATTTTTGGTGGAGGAGAGGTAGCGAGAATTTCGTGCAGCGTGGTGATCGCCTGCAACTGGGTGATGCTGTACGAAATCGATTGCTCCTCTCCATAAGATGAGGCGATAGATTGCTGTCCCTCAGTGGCAGCAGTGCGAAGGCGACTCAGGAGGTGAGGGATACCTTGCAGATCTGCCTCAAACGCATTGTGCAGGTCCATCCCATCCCATGCCTGGCGAGTGGGTTGAGGGAGCGCGTGCCACAATTCTGCAACCTCGTGTATCAGTCGTGCGCGTTCCTCAATCTGACCACGGCTCAACAGTGGAAACTCACCTTGCCGATATTCCGGAAAATCGGGCTTTGCGAATGATCGGAGTCGCGATGCGCGAAAGGCGATCTTGAAGAAAGGCTCTTGATCAGGGCCTGTCGGCATCTGCGCTGCTTCTGTGTACGACAGGAGCTGTAACCGTTCCAGGCCGAGATTTGCTTCCTGCTCTTGCATATCCTGAGGCGCTACAAACTGTTGATGCAGTCGTCGTTCCAGCTCCCGATGGAGTTGTCCTTTGTTCGTTCTCAAGGAATGCAGCTCCAGCACAAATTCTCCAAGCCCACACCGGTCCAAGCGGCTTTTGACGACTTCAAGTGCGGCACTTTTCTCCGCCACAAAGAGGATACTTTTTCCATTTGCTAACGCAGCCGCGATAAGATTCGTAATCGTTTGGGACTTCCCCGTCCCAGGGGGACCATGAATAACAAGATTCTTTCTCTCGATCAGGGCATCAATCAGCGCCGAATGCTGCGAACTATCGGCATCCATCACGAGCTGGACTTCATGAGCGTTCTGGTGACGATCAACGTTGAAGATTTCCGCTAATTGCAAATCGCTGTCGTGGTCTGACGGTGCTTCAGTATCCCCCAGTAATTTTGCAACGATTGGGTGTTCAACAGGATGGCGAGCTTCTGGTCCGTGGTTTTGGTTAAGTTCACGATACATCAGAAGCTTGGAAAAACTAAAAAGACCAATCGCCATCTCCCGTACAACGCGCCAACGAGGATAGGAAAGTATTTTCTCGGACACTTCAGCAAAGTATGCTTCAGGATCGCGTTCTGAATCGAACTCGGGGAGATCAACGTGAAAGTCCTGGGCTAGCTTTTCTGCAAGGGATAAGTTGGTTTCAATAGACGTTATCGGAAATAATTTATAATGGGAAAATGCTTGAATACAGAAGGTTGGCACGCAACCGACGCAAACTGCTCGCACTTACCGGGTTGACCCGACGAGAGTTCCAAAGCTTGTTGCCGGCGT
>JABFSC010000240.1 GCA_013140885.1 Deltaproteobacteria bacterium
GTGTCGAAGCCAATGACACCAAAATAATCTTTATCCTTGAGATTCTGCGCGACTGCTCGTGCCCCTTCCTTGGCATAGAGCAATTTTGCTTCTCGCCGCATGCTGCCCGAGGTATCCATCACCAGCATCACGGCGGTGCGCGGCTCGTCCTTCTTTTGTGGTGGCAGGAGGGTGAGCGGGAGAATGTGTTCGACCTCCGTCCCTTTATACCCACCGAGGCCCAGGCTCTCCTCGCCACCGATCATAATGAATCCCCCACCGCCACGCACGTAGTCATCAAGACTCGTGAGCAGCGTGGCCGGGAGCCGGTTGCGCGCGACATTATTCAGAATGATCGCCTTGTACGATCCCAGTGTGCCGATGGCGGCGGGTTGGTCCGTGACGTTGATGGCCGTCACGCCAAGCCCACGCCCGCGAAACACCCGTTCGAGATAGCGATTGTCCTGGGCCTTGGCGCTGAGCAGGAGAATCTTCTCTTTCGCGGTCACCGTCACCCATGCCGTGGCGCGGTTATCTTGAGGGTTGGCATCATCGCCAGGCGTGCTTGGGGTAAAGATCGCGCGCAGGGGAATCAGGCCACTGTCATCAGCGGAAAAGACCAAGGGATGCGTCAACAGCGAGGCCCCTGGCGTTAACGTCACGGATTGACGCCAGACCTCCTTGTCCCGTTTCGTCACCACGAGTTCTCCTCGAACGGGTTCGGAGTTGGTGTTGTCGAGCGCGACTCGCAGCAGGGCGCTTTCACCACTCGCGGTAGTGGGGGGCACGTCGAAGCGTTGCAGGGCCACATGCGAAGCCGCTGGCGCGGGAGGGGGCGGAAAGGGATAGAGCTTCAACCCGTGCGCTTTGAGCAATGGGAGGAGGAGGTGTGTCGCCCCATTATTCGTGTCGGTGTGGTTGGGTTCTTCACTTCCAGCTTGCGGTCCCACTTCCCAGCCATCAGTGAACAGATAGATGTAACGGTTCGGTTCGTTCTGGAGGAGCGGCGTGAGCGCGGCGGCGATATTGGTTTCCGTTCGTTGTAAATCCGTTGAAGGTCTAGTGAGCAGCGCTTCGGCGTCTTGCCAGCGCATCTGCTTATGGGTGCCAGCAAAGACAATGGTTGGGGTATCCGCGGTTGGCTGAACTTGTTGCGTGATGGTGGTCCGCATCCACTGCCGTTGGCTCGTGGTGAGGCTTTGCGAGAGATCGAGCATAAGCACGGGAATGCTGGCCGCGCCTGGTTGAAATGTGTGGAGCCCCGCCGCGGCGAGCACGACGCAGCCGAATACCAACGAATGTAACAGAAGACTCACGAAGGTCGCGAGTGAACGAAACGCGCGCCACTGCCAGAGCCAGAAGAGCGGCAGGATGCCAAGCAGCAAGAGGAGGTCTGGGCGAGTGAACGAATAAGGGGGAAGCGTGAAGAGCATGGAAAAAACTGTCCACGGAGGGAGAAGCGCTGAGGGCAAGACGCCCTCAGCCGCGTCTGCATTTGATGAGGTGCGTGTGCCCTTCCCTATAGCGGTGATTGTTCGTGGGGTGAAGTAGGGGCGAATAATTATTCGCCCCTACCATGTGGAGCCGCGCTAGCGTAATGCCGCGCGCAACTCCTCAAACGCCACGAGCTGATTGCCGTGCGCGGATGATGGCACCACGATCAACGTATTGACCCCCGCGTCATACCACGCCTCGATGCCCTCGCGGACTTCAGATGCCGTTCCGTACAACGTTACTTGTTGTAACCAGCGGTCCGACATCAACTGTGGGATTTTGTCTTCCTGCTTGTTGGCGACCGCCTGACGAATCGCCAGCATCTCTTCCTCAAAGCCCGCTTCGATCCAATACTGTTGATAGTTCGGCAACCGCACATAGCCGGTCAGCGTGCGACGATTAACGGCGGCCGCGGCGGCGCGATCCTCGGCGATACAGGTGGGCACCATGTTGGCGATCATAAAGGCGGGATCGGTGCGTTTGGCCTCCGGCAAGACGCGGATCGAGTCCGCCATGTGTGACCGGGCGGCATTGGCCCACATCGCCCCTTGGGAAATTTCGCCAGCCAGCTTCACCATCGGTTTGCGCAGAGTCGCCAGCACGATAGGCGGGAGGTCCGCCGGTTGAGGGACACTACTCCGAACATCCTGAATGAATTTGCGAATGTCACCGAGCGGCTTGCCAACTTGCAAACCGAGGCGTTGGTGTATCGGGCCATGACTGACACCGATGCCGAAGCGGAAACGTCCGGTTGACAACTCATGGATAAACGACGCCGTTTGCGCATAGTCAAACGGATGGCGGGTATAGATGTTGGCGATACTCGTCCCGAAGGGAATCTCGTTCGTGACCTGCGCCAACAGCGCGCACCAGGTCATGTTATCAATGACACTGGGTGAATAGATGCCGCTGAAACCTTCTTTCTCAAACTGTTGCGCCAATTCGATCGAGAGTTTCCGTCGGCCTGGTACTGGGGCCAGACTCACCGCGGGTTTTCGTTTCATAGTTCCTCCTTTTGGGACAAGTCTGGGGTAAGTCTAAAGCAAGTCGCGGGCAAGTCTAAGGGAGTATACAAAATCATTTTGAAGAATGACGGTTTGGGAATACGGTGCACTTATGAGGAAAGCACTGAGTTCAGCAGAGCGTGGGTTTATGGGGCACGACCGGAACCGACTCGCACGGGCATTACGACAAACGGCGGCGGCCCGAGTCTTTCGCCGCATTCAAGCGGTCCAGCTTATCGCGGAGAGGCGCACAATGGGGGAGGCGGCTCAGATCACCGGCTTGACCCTCCAGTCGGTGTACAAGCTGGTGCAACGCTATTTGCACACGCACCGGGTCCAGAGCTTGCACGATCGGCCCCATACTGGACGACCTCCCGCCGCCCCGGGGCTAACGGCGGCACGGATTGGACGCGAATTGCGCCGGTCTCCCTTGCGGCTGGGGTCCCGCACCAACGTCTGGACGGTGAAAACTTTGGCCTTGCACCTGAGTCAGCGCTATCACTCCCCCCTTGCGCCTTGGACGCTCCGCCGTTGGATGAAGCACCTGGGGTTAGTGTGTAAGCGTCCGCGCTACTTTTACTCCGAGAAGCATCCGCACCGAGCGCAAAAAAAGGGGCCATTGTGCGGCAATTCAAGCACCTCCCGCCAGAGGCGGTCTGACTCTTTGAAGATGAAACCATCGTGCGCTTGTTTCCTGTCCTGCGTCGGGCCTGGTCCCTCCGGGGCGAACAAGCGGTAGTGCCGATTACCGGGCATAATGCCAAATGCGTCCTATTTGGCGGGTGCCTAACGTTTGACTGGTACATATGAGTTATGACGTGCACGATGCCTATCGCTCGCAGACGTGGCCCCCGGCAGATCAACAAATCTTTTTTAGCCCAGACTTCTTGCGGCGCGACTGGTTTGTCGCGCCGCTGAAGAGTCAGGCAACCGTACCGAGTCCCGAGACGTTCTTCCTCCGACCCTTGCTGTATCGCGATAAGTTTCCGCACGACCGCAAAATGGAAATTTCAGCGCAATTAGAAGCACGGATTCGCGCGCAGGAGGCGGCTGGGCGGTTGGTGTTTGAGGAAACTCAGAGTGGGCGGTAAGTCTCTTTGGTGGGCAATGCCCACCCGACAGTTTCGGTAGTGGCGCAGTGTCGTTTTGTAGGGGCGTATTGTAATACGCCCCTACGGAAACCAGAACACCTTGCGAGACCATGGAAGTCACTTCTTCGCGGCAACAGTAAACTCCAAAAAATACTGGTACGACAGAAAATCTAACGGCCGTGCTAGTTGAAACCCTGCTTGGCGACATTATTCACTCACAGTTTCAGGGGTAAGCCGCCACGGCATTGGTGGACCGAGCGGTGTCTCCCGTTTCTGGAAATCGACAATGATCGGCAACGGGGCGGAGCGTCTGGTTTCTGTACGAGGCGGACCGCAAGGAGCCGGGCTCAGAACAGCCGCGACTTGAACCGCTGCATGAAGACCCTGGGGAAATCCGCGTGGGCGAGCTTCAGGCGCTCGGAGAAGCCGCCGCCCTTCAGGATCGCCGCCTCGAGCGTCTTGAAGTTCGCCTCCCCGAACAAGGAGACCTGACCGCCCGATCCCCACAGCATCGCGACGTTCTTCGAGTACATGCGCGTCAAGTGGGCCTGGCGGAAGGAAGGGTCCATCAGGCCAATGAACTTGTGAGTCGCCGTGTACGCGTCGAGCGTCGGGTACCCGCCGGCGGAGAAGCCCAGGATGCTCGAGCCGGCCACGCCCGTGGCCTTGAGCTTGTGCGAGGCCAGGAAGGGGCCGAGCTTCGTGATCACGGTCGCGTAGGCCATCGTGTACTCGGCGAAGACGCAGATCCCCTTGTCCATGATCTCGACGGGCGTTTGCTTCTGCATCCAGCGCCGGTTGGCGTAGTGCTGGCCGCCGTAGATCACGACCACGTTGAAGAGATCGCCTCCCGTGTCGGGGACCGTCACGATCAATCCCCCTATGTTGTCGAACTCGATGTAGCTCACGGCATTCCGTTCCTTTCTCGCGCGGTGGGCAGCGCATTGATGGGATGGCCGCGCTACGCGGTGAAGCGCTTCCCAACCTGGTTACCGTCCGCGCATGAGGTACTGTCGAATTTGCGACAGTACCTCTCTGTTATCAACCATTAGCGGGATTTTTCCCGTTCCAACGTTTCATCAGATAGTCTGGTTCGTAACCTTTGCGACAGAGCCCCACGACGAGAGGAGGAAGAGGGTAAACAATCGAGAGAGAAAGTGTAGCTGGTCTCTGTCCGATTTTATCGAATTGATTGGAGAGCCCCGATTCATCAGCACCTGATAGCATAATGCGCCCGGGGCGCCGCGGTCTCGCGGCCTGCCCTCACCGGTCCATGATCGTAGTCAAGCTGAGGAGAAAATCCCTTGCAAATTTCCACCTGGTATTCAGTTCGAAAGAAGATGCGCAGTTTGTTACTCCTATTGCAGTTCCCC
>JABFSC010000086.1 GCA_013140885.1 Deltaproteobacteria bacterium
TGTCGCCCGGCCTCGATCCGCTGAATGTCGAGAAAGTCATTGAGAAGGGTGCTGAGGCGAGTGATCTCGATATTCATAATATTCAGAAACTCTCGTTGTTTTTCTTCTGAGAATTGCCGTTTCAACATAAGTTCGGTGAAACCACGCAGACTGGTCATCGGTGTGCGCAGTTCATGGCTGATGACGGAGACGAATTCTTCTTTTTGCCGTTCGATTTCTTTGCGGGCGGTCACATCGGCATTTGATCCGACCATGCGAACGGCTTCCCCGTTGTGATTCCATACCGCCTGTCCACGGGACAGAATCCACTTCTCGACTCCATCCTTACACTGCATACGATGCTCCGCCACATAAAAAGGGGTTGTCCCGGCGAGATGGGCTTGCATCGTTTGCGTGACTGAGGAGAGGTCCTCTGGATGAATACGAGAAGTCCACTCCGTGAAGGTGTTCCCGATTTCATGGTCTGCATACCCAAGCATTTCTTTCCACCGCGACGAAAAAAAGACGGTCTGGGCGGCGATATTCCAATCCCAGATACCGACATCAGTACCCCGTAGCGCCAGTTGCCAACGCTCCTCACTGAGACGAAGGGCTTCCTCGGCACGTTGTCGTTCCACGACTTCACGGAACAGCTCAACCGCACGCGCTTCGAGTCCATCGTTCAGAGTACGGAGTTGCGCTTCCGAGGCCGCTAGTGCTTGCGTTTTCTTGAACAGATCCACGAACACCGATACTTTTGCGCGCAGGATGGCCGGAACGATTGGCTTAAAGATGTAGTCAACCGCTCCCATTGCATAGCCGCGGATCATCTGGGCTTCATCGTTGCTAAAGGCGGTGAGGAAGATGATTGGCGTCGAACGTGAGCGTTCCCGCGAACGAATCAGTGTCGCCGTTTCAAACCCATCCATGCCCGGCATTTGGACATCAAGGAGAATAACGGCAAAGTCTTGTTTCAACAGATGGCGCAAGGCGTCCTCGCCTGAAGTCGCTTCCACGAGATTATGGTCGAGGTCCTGGAGGAGCGCCCTGAGCGAGACAAGGTTTGCCGGACGGTCATCAACCAGGAGAATGTTCGCACGCTGGAGGGTATTCATAGGGTTACCAATACCGAGACTGGCAGTGATGGACGAGGAAAGCGCTAATCTCTTCCAAAGGGAAGATTGCGTCTACTGAGGTCGCCTCCAAGGCCGAGGTTGGCATGATAGGACATGCGGCGGTCTTGGGGTCCTGCACGAGCGTAAAACCTCCGTGCTCTTTGATTGCCGCAAGTCCAGACGCACCATCGCGACTTGCCCCTGTGAGAATGATGCCAAGTGCTCGCTCAGCATATACTTCGGCCACGGAAGTAAAGAACACGTCGATGGATGGACGTGCATGACATACTGGCGCCTCTGTCGAAAGGGCAAAGTGATGTGATTCAATCAGCAGATGGTAATCCGCGGGAGCAAGATAGATATGACCAGCAAGAATTTCTCCCTTATCCTCTGGCTCTTCCATAGGCAAATGGCTTTGTTTCTGTAGAAAATGGTGGAGCAGTCCATTATCTCCGGCGCCTCGATGTTGGACGATAGCGATGGGTGCGAGAAACTCCAGGGGTAAAGCCGCGAGAATGGTTTGCAACGCCTGCGTTCCGCCGAGTGACGCGCCGATGACAATCATGGAGCTGACCCTCTCGGTGCCTTCCGATACCACTTTTCTTGTTCATCCATCAACGAGTATGCCTGAGCGTGGGGGGTAAACCGGATCGATTCTTTGCTGCCCAGACCGAGGAATCCAGAGGCAATGAGGCTGTCGTGGAAGAGGTGATGGACGCGGTCTTGCAAGGTCTTGTTGAAATAGATCATCGTGTTGCGACACACGATCACATGGAATTCGTTGAACGACCCATCGGTGACGAGATTGTGTTGCGCCCAGACGATATTCCGTTGGAGGGCCGGTCGAAAAATAACATGGTCGTAGCGAGCCGTATAGTAATCAGAAAATGCCTGTTTGCCCTCGGCTAAAATGTAATTTCCGGTGTACTCTTGCATGACGCGGAGCGGAAAAATGCCCGTCTCTGCCCGCGAGAGGACGGCGGTGTTGAAATCAGTCGCATAAATCCTGGCTCGATCATACAGGCGTTCTTCTTCCAAGAGAATCGCCATGGAGTAGACCTCTTCTCCCGTTGAACAGCCCGCATGCCAAATACGGATAAAGGGGTAGGTCTGGAGATAGGGGACGATTTCCTGGCGAAAAATACGATAGAACCTTGGATCGCGGAACATCGATGTCACATGGATGGAGAGGTTCAACAGCAAGCGCTCAAAGCAGGTTGCGTCATGGAGAACTTTCTCTTGCAGTGCGGAAATGGTGCCTACCTGCTCTGCTTTCATACACTGCTGAATGCGGCGCTTCAGTGAGGCGTGGGCATAGTTACGGAAATCGAAACCATAGCGTCGGAAGATACCTTCTAGGAGGAGGGAGAGTTCGAGGTCGGTGAGAGAATCCATGCGATTATCTTGCGGAATGATGAAGACGGTGTGTCCGAAATCTCAAATTGATGGATACGCGATGCCCCACTCCACAGTCCGAAATTGATTACCGATACAGCCACACTCTGAGTAGCGACAACAACTGCTCATTATTGACCGGCTTGGAGATATAATCCGAGGCTCCGGCCTCGATGCACTTCTCTCGGTCGCCTTTCATTGCTTTGGCCGTGAGCGCGATGATTGGTAGGGTGCGCCATTGTGGTTGTTGGCGAATCGTGCGCGTGGCTTCATAGCCATCCATGTCTGGCATCATAATGTCCATGAGAACCGCCTGGATGTCCGATGTGGTTTCGAGTGCCTGCAGGGCGGCGACTCCACTTTCTACTGTGACGACCTCGATCTGATGCCGCTCCAAAAGTGCGGTCAAGGCAAAGAGGTTCCGCACATCATCGTCAACAATTAAAATTTTCTTGCCTGCGAGAATACTGTCGGTCTGATGGAGCCGCTCGATTATCCGACGCTTGGGTTCTGGAAGATTGCTGGCAACCCGGTGGAGGAAGAGCGCGGTTTCGTCGAGCAGTCGCTCTGGGGAGCGCACATCTTTGATGATGATAGTCTGGGTGAACCGCTGCAACTGTCGTTCTTCGTTGTGTGTTAATTCTTTCCCCGTGTAGATGATGACTGGGAGGGTCTGGAGATGCGGCTTTCGTTGCATCTCCGCAAGTAACTGAAACCCACTCATATCCGGTAGCCGAAGATCAAGCACCATGCAGTCAAACGATTGTGTATCAAGAAGAGTTAAGGCCTCCCCACCGCTCCCAACAGCAGTACCGATCACGTCACCATTGCCAACCAATTCGAGGATGCTCTGCCGCTGCGCATCGTCGTCTTCCACTACCAGGAGGTGGCGAACTCGCCGTTCGAGGAAGTGACCGATCCGTGAGAACGCCGCTTCCAGCGCTTCTCGACTGGTCGGTTTGGTCAAATAGGCAAAGGCTCCCTGCTGGAGACCGCGCTCCTGTTCGGCATCGGCGGAGATGATGTGCACGGGAATGTGGCGGGTGGTCGAGTCGACTTTGAGACGGTCAAGCACTACCCAGCCGTTCACGTCCGGTAAATTGAGGTCGAGGGTAATCGCGGCGGGTTTGAACTGTTGGGCGAAGGTCAGCCCTTGCATCCCTTCGAGGGCGACCAGTCCCTTGAATCCCACCTGTTTCGCGCGCTCAAGGAGAATTCTGGCAAAGTTGGCATCGTCTTCAATGATGAGCAGGACACGATCTTCAGGCTGGAGGGTGTCCCGGTCGTCGGCGACCTCCAACAATCGCGGAGTGCGGATTGGCGACTGCGGAGCTTTCAATCGCGGAGTGGTGAGTGCGGAGTGCGGAAAAGCCCCTTCCGAAATCGGCACTCCCAAATCCGCAATTGGGAGGAACAGCGTAAACGTACTGCCTTCTCCGGAAGCACTGCTCGTCAGACTCAGGTCCCCACCAAGCAGCATCGTCAATTCTCGACTGATAGTGAGACCAAGTCCAGTGCCGCCATATCTCCGGCTCGTGCTCCCGTCCGCCTGTTGGAATGCCTCGAAAATGACTTTTTGCTTGTCCGCGGGAATGCCAATCCCTGTATCCTGAATCGTAAAGGAGAGCACGCGGGATGCCGTCGCGAGTGTCGTGATCTCTGGCTTCCATCCCGCCGTTGCGGGGGAGATACGAAGGCTGACTTGCCCATGAGAAGTAAATTTGAAGGCGTTGGACAACAGGTTCTTTAATATCTGTTGCAGCCGAGTGTCGTCGGTAGTGATGGTCCGCGGGAGCTGCGCATCGAGATCAACGGTGAACGCGACCTGTTTATTGTCGGCAATCGGCTGAAACGTACGGAGCAGGTCGTTGTGAAGGTCAGAGAACCGCACTTCCCGCACCTCGAGGGTGACCGACCCCGATTCAATTTTGGCGAGGTCGAGGATGTCGTTGATAAGCGTCAACAGGTCTGTCCCCGCCCCGTGAATGGTCTGGGAAAATCGTACCTGCTTCTCCGTCAGATTTGCGTCGGGATTATCGGCGAGCTGTTGGGAGAGGATCAATAAACTGTTCAGCGGTGTCCGGAGTTCGTGAGACATGTTGGCGAGAAACTCCGACTTGTATTTCGAGGTCAGGGCGAGTTGTTCGGCTTTCTCTTCGAGCGCTTGTCGCGCCTGTTCGACTTCCTGATGCTTTTGCGCGACCTCGATGTTGTGTCGAGTGAGCAATTCGCTTTTTTCTTCAAGTTCTTCGTTAATCTGTTGTAATTCTTCTTGTTGTTCCTTGAGATGCGATTCCGATGCCCGCAGGGAGCGGGTTTGTTGTGCGCCCACGATGGTGCTTCATCAGCACGGTGCAAGTCCGTGTCGGAGGAAGCTACAACTCCGTAGCCGAAGGTAACTGCGTCGCTGCGAAGCGGGGTGGGGAGCAACCGGAGGCGAATGGTC
>JABFSC010000370.1 GCA_013140885.1 Deltaproteobacteria bacterium
CCTCCATACCTTGCTCGCCACGCTCCCTAATCTTCCACACGAGAGTATCCCCGTTGGGTCGGACGAATCGGCCAATCAGGAAGTAAAACGCTGGGGCGAGCCACCACGGTTTTCCTTTGAACCCCGCGATCATGTGGATATCGGCATCACGCTAGGGATTCTCGACCTGGAACGCGCCACCAAAATCACCGGGGCGCGCTTCTCGATCCTCACTGGCATGGGCGCGCGACTCGAACGCGCGCTCATTAGCTTCTGTCTCGACCTCCACACCAAACGGCATGGCTACACGGAAGTGTCGCCGCCGTTCATCGTCAACGCCAATTCCATGTATGGCACTGGCAACCTCCCCAAGTTCGAGGCCGACCTCTTCAAGCTGACCGATGAACGCAATTTCTATCTCATTCCCACCGCGGAAGTGCCGCTTACGAACATGTATGCCGGAGAAATCCTGGAAAATGACCAGTTACCCATGAAGATGACCGCGTACACGCCGTGCTTTCGTTCGGAAGCCGGAAGCTACGGCAAGGACACGCGCGGTCTCATTCGGCAGCATCAGTTTGATAAAGTCGAGCTGGTCAAACTCACCCGCCCGGAGGACTCTTACCAGGAACTCGAAGGACTGACCGCCAACGCCGAAGCGATTCTTGAAACGCTGGGACTCGCCTATCGGAGAATCGTGCTCTCGACTGGTGATATTGGCAACCAGTCGGCGAAAACCTACGACCTTGAAGTGTGGCTACCGAGTCAAAACACCTATCGGGAAATCTCCTCGTGCTCCAACTGTGAAGCCTTTCAGGCCCGGCGCGCGCAGATTCGCTTTCGGCGCGATGGCAAGGCTAAACCGGAATTTGTGCATACGCTGAATGGCTCCGGGCTCGCGATTGGCCGCACGTGGATCGCGATTCTGGAGAATTATCAGCAAGCAGACGGGTCGGTCATCATCCCAGAAGCCCTGCGGCCATATCTCGATGGGATGGACCGCCTCACGGCTTCACGTTGATCGCCTGGCCTCTGAAGGCGACACCGAATCGCGGATTGAATCGGCACCGGAAAAAACATAAGAGGTTGCTCAAACATAGACGGAGGACATCACCATGCCGCGCGGAAAACAATCAAAAGGCCAGTGCACCTATTGTCAGATGGAACTCGTCAAGAATGTCGTCACCAAGCACCTCGCGACGTGCCCACAGCGCCAAGCGATTATCCAACAAGCGGAAAAGAAAAAAGGGAAGCCGGAAACCCTTTTCCACCTCCGCGTCCAGTCCGCCGACAGCAAGGATTTCTGGATGGACCTTGAAATGCGCGGCTCCAAGACCTTGCAAGACCTCGACAGCTATTTGCGCGCGATTTGGTTGGAGTGCTGCGGACACTTGAGCGAATTTTCCATTGGCGCCTGGACAGAGGATAAATTCGAGATGGACGAGCGCATCGCCAACGTCTTCTCACAAACGACAACCGTGACGCATCTCTACGACTTCGGCACCACCTCGGAAACGCACATCTCCCTCATTGGCACGCGCGAAGGCCACCCGACCACGGCGCGTCCGCTGGCCCTCATGGCCCGCAACCTGATGCCGGAGGTAAAGTGCACGGAATGTGGAAAGCCCGCGACTGAGTTCTGCATGGAATGCGTGGTGGAGGAAGATCAACCCGGTCACTTGTGTGAGGAACACGCCACGGATCATCCCCATGACGACTACGGGGAGCCGATTCCATTGGTCAACTCGCCACGAATGGGGATGTGTGGGTATGAGGGGCCAGCGGAAGCGCCCTATTGAGTCACCGCGTGTAACGACTATTCATCTCCCCAAATCGTGAACACTTCGGTCGCTCCGCTCCAATAGAGACGAGACTGGCGCTGATGCCGCACACCGTGCAACCGAATGCGGTCAGTCAGGTTCAAGAGCAGTGGCATCAGGTCAGCTCCTGTCACGCGCCCTAGCCCGCCATGGATCGCGGCCCGTTCGTGAAATTCGCGCACATCATCAACGAGGCCATTCGGCCCGCCAGCAATCAGCAACGGAACCGCTTCACCAGAATGAATCAGCGACCCGCTACTCGGGGTCGCGTGATCGCCAGTCACCACAATCAGCAAATCCGGGTCATGTTCAATCCACTGGACAAGCGGACCAAGGGCGCTGTCGATGGCTTCCAGCGCGTGCTGTTTACCAATGGGGTCTTTGCGATGTCCCGCCACATCAGGCGCTTTGCTATGCACATGGACGAATTCGTAGCCTTGACGAAAAAGTTCGTCCGCCGCTCGGAGCTTCTCGCGTAAGTCAGCACCGATGTCCAGCTGCTGGGGCGTGGACACTGAGGTCATGCCACACACACGGGCGATGCCAACATACAGAGGATAATGCTCGACACTGGCGGCGCGCAGGCCGTTCTGTTCACGAAACGGCGGCACCTGTGGGCGTACTCCCGCCCATTTGGTCAGCAGGAAATTGATCGGCGGCAGTCCCTGTTGTTGTCGTCTGACATTGATGGGGTGAGCGGTCAAGCAACGTCGCACCCAGTGCAAATACTGGTTCAGCGCCGTGGCAGTGCGTTCAGCATTTTCTTGATTCACGTCCTCCGCAAGAGGCAACGCGCGGGCAACGAACGCGCCATTATAGAAAGGGTCCACATCGGAAATGAACCGACTCGGATTCCCGGACAAGGTGAGAATTGCCTCGCACCGACCGCAGGATTCTAGCTTGAAACCAACTCCCTGGTTTTCATGGTCAGCGATGGCGGCGCATAATTGTTCGCAGTCTTCTTCATCCTGGGGTCGTTGATCCTCCCACAAAATTGTTTCTCTGCGGACCTTACCCTCGACAAGTGTGGTCGTGGCGAAGCTCGCCAACAGCACAACATTATCCCGTGGGATGTCGAACCCTCGACCAATGGCCTCAAAGGCGGCACGACCGGGAAATTGTTCGGAGGGATAACCAAAAAGCAGGAAGTGAGAGAATTCGCTCTCCAATGGGATCCCCGGCGCGAGTGGAATCAGGAGGCCATTGGTGCCGAGTTCAGCCAGACGATCCATATTTGGCGTGCGGGCGGCTGCGAGTGGGGTTTTACCACCAAGCGCTTGCTGCGGTCGATCGGCGAGTCCGTCGAGGATAAGGAGGAGGATGTTCATGTGGGCCACGATGCGTCAGCGTCAAACATCTAAAGATGTCGGGGATTCGAAAATTTACTCTCCTTCAGGATCCGCGCAACGGGCGCAGGCACAAGCTCTTCCCATCCCTGCCCCATCTGTAATCGACGACGAACCTCAGTCCCACTAACCTGCTTCGTTACCCCTTCGTCCAAGACAACCACGGGCCAGCCCATCGCTTGAAACCGCTCGACTTTCTCTCGCCCCCATGCGGAAAAAAGTCGCACAAATTGTGTGGCACCAGGAGGACAATAGAATCGCCAACGCTCGGGATGATGAATCGGAAACGGCACGACGGAAACTCGCTGCGCGTCGCACCCGGCCTCCGCGAGCGCGGCCCGCACCATCCATTGCCGCTCGAAGAAAGTAAATGGATTCGCGGATGGGAGATGCCGCTCTGGGTCCGACGGCTCTGGAACAATGAGGGAAGGATCGGGATTGGTGATGCCAACGATCAGATGATCGCAACGCTGGAGCGCGCTCAGTGCGTACTCCAGGTGACCAAGATGAAACGGTTGAAACCGCCCATGCACCATGCCGTAAGGAACCGACATGCTCTTGTTATCGCAATTGTGTTCGCGTCGCTCTAACGCACCGTGGTTGGCGCCGTGGGTGCCTTCTGCTGGGCATACGCATCAACAGGAAGCGCGGTTGGCGCTACCACTACCCGTTGCGCGGGCTCGGATTGTGGCATTGGCGACGGCTTGACCGCGGCGGTTTCGACGGCGAGAGGTTCGATCTCAAAGACCAACCGTCCAGCTTTTTCCTGCGCGTCCACGCGGGCCGCGACCTCCGCTGGCAACTGCATGGGTCGGAGATTGGGGAACTTGTCCGCGTCTAAAGGTGGACGCAGAAAGAACAGGTCAGGATGCGACACGCCCGCTTGGCTTTTCACCGAGAGATCAAGATACCACTGGCGGCGCATGAAGTCGGGATTGAAAAAGGCTTCGGTTTCTTCCGCCGTCCAGTGCTTGAGACGATGGTTATCGCGAATGTTGTAGGACATCAGGTCCGACGGGATATCCCAATACAGCACAAACAACGGCCCATAGCCGCGCTCCTTGAGCGCCGGATTGAACATCTCCGAGATGCGCGTTTCGACCATCGCCAGCTTTCCGTCCGTGCCATATTGCTCCATACGCAGTGGGTAGAAAGAGTGTTTTTCCAGCCAATACAGAATCCGGGGCGCATAGTAGTCAGGTAGCCACTCTGCCCGTGCCCGCGCTTCCACGACGTAACATTCAACGCCGCCAGTCGCGGTGTAGTGCGGATACGCCTCTCCCATCAGCCTCAGATCCGCGGTGCGCACTTCATGGAGCGTCGCATCCCCTTTGATGCCCAGCACCACCGTGGGGCGAGTCACCGGGAACCGCACCGTATGTGACAGCACATCCGTGCCAATCAGTTTCCACGTATACTCCCAAGCATCACGCCCGGTGGCATCATCCGTGGTCTGCGCTTGATTGGGAAATTTGTCCTGTCTGCGGAATGGCACTTGATGACGCACACGGCGGATGGACGGCGAGTAAAAGAACGATTCTTCTTTCTTCACATGCTCATGGTCCGTCCGATAGCGGATGGTCATCCGTTGTGACCCTTCGGCATCTGGCGGAAACGTATTCTGGTTGAGATAGCGATACATCTCTTCGCCCGGTTTCTTGGCGAACTCGGCGGCGACCCCTTGCGGTTCAAGATAGTCCATGAACGTGACCGACTTCCCGGGGTTCATCAGCACCCCCTGCGCGGAGATCGACCCCCAGAGGTTGGCGAACATGCAGGAC
>JABFSC010000076.1 GCA_013140885.1 Deltaproteobacteria bacterium
ACGTTCGTATGGAGGGACGGCGCGGGTGAATGTCCAGCGCCGGCTACGGTCAATCGGCGTATGAACTTTCGGGTTTCAGGTTTCAGGTTTCGGGTTTCAGGGGGGGGAGTCCAAGGTCCAAGGTCCAAGGTCCAAGGTCGGGCTCTGGCCTCCGTCTCCCGTCTCCGGTCCCCCGTCGCCTGCTTGCGATGGTGGATGTTTGCCGCCGTTTGTGTGTTGGTGTTCGCGATCGTGCTGCCTGCGTGTGGGAAGAAGACGCCGGTGCGTCCGCCTGAGTTAGTGCTGCCGGAGCCCACTGGGGACCTGACGCTTGAGATTGAAAAAGGCGGGGTGGTGCTGCGCTGGGGGCGGACGCACCGGTATGTGGATGGCAGTGAGATGGATGACTTGAGTGGCTTCGTCGTGATGCGCGCGACGCAGGATGCTCAAGGGCAAACTTCTCCCTTCTCCAAGGTGGCGACGATCCCTGTCGAGGACCGCGACCGTTTTCGCAAAGCGAAAAAATTCACTTACACGGATACGCAGCTCGTCCCCGGAACCTTGTATCGCTATCGCGTCCAATCCTTGACCGCTGATGGCTATGAAAGCGACCTCTCGAATACCGCCGAGTTGGTATGGAAAGGCGGAGAAGAGTGAAGAGTTGAAAATGAAGAGCGGAGAGTGAATAATCCCCTTCATTAACTCTTTGTCTTTAACGCGGAACTCAAGATTGGATTTCCTATGAATCTGTCATTCACCAAAATGCACGGTATCAGTAACGACTATGTGTACGTCAACGCTTTCGCGACGACGGTGCCCGATCCACCGACCGTGGCGCAAAAGGTCAGTGACCGCCGCACCGGAATTGGTGGCGATGGGCTGATTCTGATTTGTCCGTCCGATACGGCCGATGCGCGTATGGAGATGTACAACGCCGATGGCAGTCGTGGCGCGATGTGCGGGAACGGCATTCGTTGCGTTGGCAAATACCTCTATGACCACGGCCTCGTGCGGAACAATCCTCTCAAGGTTGATACCGATTCCGGGATAAAAACACTTTTCCTTGAAGTGCAAGGAGGAAAAGTCTCACGGGTCACGGTCGACATGGGAGAACCGATTCTTGATGGTCCTCGGATTCCCGTGGCGGTGACCGGGCAGATGATTGACCAGTCGCTGGAAGTCGCGGGCCAATCGTATCGAGTGACCTGCGTGTCGATGGGTAACCCGCACTGCGTGACCTTTGTCGATAACGTCGAGCCGCTTGATCTTGAAAAGGTCGGTCCGAAGTTCGAGCACCACGCGCTTTTTCCTCAGCGTGTGAACACGGAGTTCATTCAGGTAGTGAGCCCCACTGAACTGAACATGCGTGTGTGGGAGCGCGGCTCTGGTGAAACTTGGGCCTGTGGGACTGGTGCCTGCGCCGCCGCGGTCGCCGCGGTGCTCAACAACAAGGCGAGTCGTCGAGTTACGATTCACTTACGTGGTGGCGACCTGGAAATCGAATGGCGGGCGGAAGACAATCATGTGTATATGACCGGTCCCGCCGAAGAAGTGTTTGCTGGAACGATTGAAATCTGAAACGGAAGACGTACTTCTCTGGAGGTCATTATGGGAACCGCGCCTACTGCATTCGCCGGATCGTTTGTCGCCCTCGTCACCCCGTTCAAGAACGGCAAGGTTGATGAACAGCGGATGGGTGACTTGATCGAATGGCATATCAAGAGTGGCACGCATGGCATCGTGCCCTGTGGAACGACTGGTGAGTCGGCCACGCTCTCCCATGAGGAGCATACCTCCGTCGTCAAGTTCGTCGTCAACACCGTGAAGAAGCGTATCCCCGTCGTCGCTGGGACTGGGTCGAACTCCACCACCGAGGCGATTCGTCTGACCCGTGAGGCGCAAGAGGTTGGGGCCGATGGCGCGTTGATGATTTCGCCCTATTACAATCGCCCGACCCAAGAAGGCATCTATCAGCACTACAAGGCCGTCGCGCAGGCGGTGCCTGGCTTTCCGATCATTTTCTATAACATTCCTGGTCGCACGGGGTCGAACATTGAGCCGTCCACGATGGCGCGCATGGCCGAAATCGACAATATCATCGGCGTCAAGGAAGCCACGGGCTCAATCGACCAAGTGATCAATATCCGCCTCGCGTGTGGCGAGAAGCTCGCGGTGCTCTCTGGCGAGGACTCGCTGATTTTTTCGATGATGTCCCTCGGCGGCAAAGGCGTGATTAGTACCGTGGCGAATGTCGCGCCCCGCGAGACAGCGGAACTGGCCAATGCCGGGTTGGCCAGACAGTGGGACAAAGCGGCGCAATTGCAACTCCAGTTGATCCCGCTTATCCGCGCCCTGTTCATCGAGACCAATCCCGGCCCAGTCAAAACAGCGTTGGCCTTGATGGGGAAATGCGAGCTAGAGCTGCGGTTGCCGATGGTGCGGATGGAGGAAGGCAATTTCGCGAAGCTGCGGGACGTGTTGAAGCAATATCAGATGATTGGCTAAGCGCGGGTTGTTCGTGCGGAAACAAGGATAGGGTAGGGGGCACGGCGCGCCGTGCCCCTCTTTTTTTGTGAGGAGAGCAAATATGTCGATCAATGTCATTGTCTGTGGAGCCGCTGGTCGTATGGGAAAAGTGCTGGTGAGTCTCGTGCAAGAACATCAGGATGCGCGGTTAGTTGGGGCCATCGAGGCCACTGGACATTGGGCGCTCGGCAAGGATGCCGGTGAGGTCGCTGGCCTGGGTCCGATTGGTGTGCAAGTGACGAGCGACTACGCCGCGGTTGCCGCGCCCGATACCGTGACTCTCGATTTCACCGTGCCGGATGCCGCGCTCGCGCATTTGCGCACCGCGGTCGCTACCGGTGCGGCGATTGTGATCGGAACAACCGGCTGGTCCGCCGCGCAACGCGCCGAAGCGGATCAACTCGCGCCTCGGACTCGCGCGGTGATCGCCGCGAATATGAGTGTTGGTGTGACGGTATTGCAGAAAGTCGTGGCGGATGTTGCCCGTATTCTGAAAGATGGGTTCGATCCAGAGATCGTGGAGATTCATCACCGTTTCAAGGTTGATGCTCCCAGCGGCACCGCGCTCGCGTTAGGGCGCGCGATCGCCGCCGCGCAAGGCAAGGATTTTGACAAGACCGCCAAGCTCTCTCGCGAAGGAATCACGGGAGCGCGCACGGATGATGAGATCGGGATCGTTGCGCTACGTGGTGGTGATGTGATTGGCGATCACACGGTCGTCTTCGCGGGATTCGCCGAGCGGCTCGAGCTCACGCATCGGGCGCAGAGTCGCGAATGTCTCGCGCGGGGCGCGGTGCGCGCGGCGTTGTGGCTGCTCGGTCAAAAGCCGGGGCTCTATGCGATGAAGGATGTGTTGGGGTTGTAGCCGCCCACCGTTTTCTTCTCCGGTGACCTACTGGGAATTGACATGGTGACGGAACACCCAAACAAGCATATTCGTGCGGCAATCGAGTATGCGCTGAACCACGGTTGGACGGTGCAGAAAGCCGGCCCACGAGCCCATGTTTGGGGGAGGCTGTTTTGTCGACAAGGAGATCGGACTGGCTGTATTCGAGCTAGTTACTCAACGCCGAGACATCCTGAAGATCATGCCAAGGATGTTCGGAGAGCGGTTGACAAATGTCCTCACTGATCCTTGAACTCGTTAGATAAAGGTATCGCGAACATGGCTACATACGAATTCACACTCACTCTTTCTGGTTCTCCTGAACTGACCGAGGAGGCTGCTGATCGGCTTTTTGCCGCTGGCTGTGACGATGGAACGCCCGGGACGTGCAATGGCGTGTTCTCGATTGATTTTCACCGGGAAGCTCTTTCATTGGAGGAAGCCATTCGTTCCGCCATCGCGCACGTGAAGTTGGCTGGTTATGAGGTGGCTCGTATAGAGATGGAAGCGGAAGCTGTGGCGGAACACGCCACGTCCGTGCTTCCCGCGAGCTAATCCGTAGGCCCTTCTCGCTGTATTTGGTTTACTTGCCCTGAAACTTCGCCGGTCGCTTCTCCAGAAACGCCGCCACCGCCTCTTTGTGATCCTGCGTCTTGTACAGATATTCCAGCCCGAACGTTTCCGTTTGCACGGCGGCATCGAAATCATTCTCCGCGCCTTGGTGCAGGGCACGCTTGGACACGGCGAGAGCCAATGGTGGCAGCGCTGAGATCTGCGTGGCCATCTCATGCACGGTGCTCATCAAGGCTTCGCCCGGAACCACTTGATTGACCAGTCCGATGTCGAGTGCTTCCTTCCCTTTGAGAATCTTCGCGGTGTAGGTCAGTTCCAATGCTTTGGCCAAGCCCACGAGGCGCGGCAGCATGAACGTGGATCCGAGTTCCGGCATCAATCCCATGCGGGCGAAAATCGCGCCCATCGACGCTTCCTCGGCCATGATGCGAATGTCTTGGAGCAAGGTGAGCGTGAGGCCGATGCCGACCGCCGGGCCGTTAATCGCGGCAATGGTGGGCTTCGCGCAATTGTAGAGGGCGTAATGCAGCCCGCTACGTGGGTGCACGACTTCGGGGGCGCGGCGTGTTTCGTTCGCGCCGCGCTGATTGATGTCTTTCTGAAAGACCGCGCCAACATCCGCGCCGGAGCAAAATCCCCGACCCGCGCCAGTCATAATGATGACCCTCACATCATCTCGTTTGCCGAGCGATTCGTACGCATGCGTCAGTTCGTTGCCCATCAGGGTCGTATAGGCGTTGAGTTTTTGTGGACGGTTGAGAGTGACCGTGGCAATGCCGTCTTGGACCGCGACTGTGATGTCTTGATATTCCATGTTGTGTGCCTGAGTTGGTGAGGGCAAATGGCAGATGGCGAGCCATCTGCCATAGCGCGAAGCGGGCTGTCTAGCCGAGCAGCACATCCTTGGCGTGGATGGTATCGAGGTACTCACGCACGGCCTGGATTTTGCCGTTCTG
>JABFSC010000701.1 GCA_013140885.1 Deltaproteobacteria bacterium
TCTTCATTGTGCTGACCGAGCAATGGCGCGGGCCGGCGTATGTGCCACCAGGGCTCGTGCAACAGATACGGCTGGCCGAGGTGGGTGAGTTTTCCCGCGTGGGGGTGTGTGACCTCGGCAAAGAAATCGCGGGTGAGCAATTGTTCCTGGCGCGCGAGTCCAGCCATCGTCAGCACCGGCGCGAAGCAGAGCCGTCGCGCCTGACCGGCGTGAAAGAGGTCCTCGACTTTCCACTGTCGCGTCCACTCTTCCACGTAGATTTTGAGCGCGTCTTGATTCTTGATACGCCCGGCGCGGTCCGCGAAAATCTCCCAGGTGGTCCACTCCGGCGTGCCCATGAGCGCGACTAACCGCTCCCACTGGTCCTCCTCGGCAACTACAAGAAAAATGAGCCCATCTTGGCATTCGTACATGCCCCACGGGTACATGTACCGCTGCCCCAGGCGTGAGGCGATGCGCCCCAAGTAGCTGTAGTACACCACCGCCTGCTCAAGAAACGAGGCGATGAAGGATTGGACGGAGAGGTCGATGTGTTCGCCCGTGCCGGTGCCCAGTGCGCGATAATAGGCACCCAGCGTCGCGGTCGCCGCCGCCAGCCCACCTTGAAATCCACATTGCTGGCCAAACGCCTTGAGCGGGGGGAGGGCGGCATTGTCCAACGCGCCGGGACTCAGCCACGCCCACCCCCCGGCATGCGAGAGCGTCAAGTCATGGGCGACGTAATCCTTATGCGGGCCGGTTAAGCCAAACGGGGTGATCGAGCACATGACCAGCCGGGGGTTGATCGCCCGAAAGGTTTGGTAGTCGATCCCGCGCGCGGCCATGTCGCGCGGCGAGTAGTTGTGGACTAGGATGTCGGCCCACTTGACGAGGCGGAGCAGTTCTTCCCGGTGCCGCCCCAGGTCCAGCGTGATGCCACGTTTGTTGGTATTGAGGGCAAGAAAGAGGCCGCTTTGCTCAGGATCGACCATGCCACCAGGAAACGGACCGCGCAGCCGCGCTGGGTCACCAGTGGGCTCTTCGACTTTGAGGACATCCGCGCCCAGGTCGGCCATCAATTTGGTCGCGTATGCGGCGGACACCATGGTTCCCAGTTCTAGAATTTTCACGCCTGCGAGTCCGGTCATGCTTTGTTTCTCCTTGCTTTCAGTTTTGAGTTTCGGGTTTCGGGTTCCAAAGTCCCTGCTCTCGGCTGGGACAATGGTATGGAATGCGTGGACTCCGAAAGCTCCCTCTCCCGGCTGGGAGAGGGCTAGGGTGAGGGGGATCGAGTGACCTTTCCTTTAACTGTTGCCACCCGCGAGCAACGCCCGCAGCCGCGCCACTTCCGCCTCCGCGGCAGTCGCCCGTTGCTCAGCAGTTTCCGCGCGTTGCTCCACGGCCGTCGCCCGTTGCTCAGCCGCCTTCGCATGTTGCTCAGCGGCCTCCACTTGCTCACTCCGAGTTTGTAAGAGTTCCCCCTCCAGCGTCGCCCACCGCAGCCAGGTCGCTTCGACCCCTTCATAGAACCCATGCCAGCGCACCAAGGCAAGTTTGAGACGCTGACTGAGTAACCGACCTCGTTCATCTGGTGGCATCGGGACGTACACCCCTTGGTGTAATCCAAAGCCCGCCCAATCGGCGGGGTTGAATGGATCGAACCAAAAATACTCAGGGACCTTGAGCTGGTCCTGATACGTGTCTTTCTTGACGGTCTTGTCGTGCGTGGCCGTGGTGTCCGAGAGCAACTCAATAATCACGTCCGGCCCTTTGCCTTCCTCCCACACCACCCAGCTCTTGCGCTCCCGCTTCGGTACGTCAAGCACGGCGAAGAAGTCGGGGCCACGAAAATCCTGGTGGCGTACTTGCGCCAAGCTGAAGTACAGAAACATGTTGCCGCCCGCGTACCCATCGGGCCGCTGGTCCAGCCAATGTTGAAAAGTTTCCAGCAGCAAGAACATTTGTTGGCGGTGACGCGCGGTTTCCATGGGTTCTCCATCGTCACTCGGCAGTTCATCCTGCGTCGGCGGCGGGATGATGCTAATGGATTCGATCAACTGTTGTTCTTGCATGGGTTTGTCCTTTACGGTTCATTGCGGGCTGCCTCAAGATGCCTGACCACTACGCGAATCTGTTCGTAGGGCACTTTGCCTTCCAAGTGTTCGAAGATGGGTTTGAGATACGTGGCTCCTACTTCTTGGATTGCCGCGGCCACCTTGTCGTAAGTTTGCGTATCAACCCAACTCTCGACTCGCGCTGGGCGGTGCAGCGCGATGAATTCATCAAGGTAGCCCCAGGTGGTGCTCAGCGCTCGGCCGGTGGTGGCCGCCACCTGTTCCACACTGGTGCCTTTCGCGAACAAAGTGAACGCTGTCTCTTTCGTCTCATTACGCGCGCCGCTGGACGGGAGCCGGGGGCGGCTCCCACTGACGGCGTCCAATGACAGATTATGATCTCGACAGTAGGTGGCGATATGCTCCAAAAAGCGCGCCCCCAGGTCGGCGAGCTTACGGTCCCCAACCCCACGGACATTCAGCAGCGAGGCCGGGGACCCCGGTCGGACCCGCGTCATGTCCCGCAGGGTGTCATCGCTGAAGATCACGAACGGCGGCACATTGCGTTCCGTCGCGATCTGATGGCGGACCTCGCGCAGGCTCTCGAACAGCCCCCGGTCCACCCCCTCCCACGATTCCTTGTCGAACCGGGTGGCTTGCACTTCCTCCTTGGGTGTACGCAACTGCACCTGGCGCTGGCCACGCAGCACCGCCCACGACGCATCGTTCAGGCGTAGGACCGGATGCTCGTCGGTCGTGCGGTCCAGCAGCCCATCATCCAGCAGTTGGTAGAGCATGTTCGTCAGTGACTTGCGGTTGGTGCCCTTCAGCAGACCGTAGGTGCTGAGTTTGTCGTGGCCCCAGTTGCGCACCCGTTCCGTCCGCGCGCCGAGGAGTACATCGACGATATACTCGACGCCGAAGCGACTGCCGGTGCGCGCGACGCACGAGAGAATTTTTTGCGCGGTGACCGTCGCGTCCGCGAGCCCCTCCACTTCCTGCAAACATACATCGCAGGCTTCACAGTTCGGTTGCTCATACGCCTGGCCAAAATACTCGGACAACTGGCGATGGCGACAGTGCACGCCGGTGCACAACCGACGGATATGGCCGAGCAGCTCACGCGCCGCCGCCATGATGTCCTCGACGGCATTCGCCTCCGCCGCGCTCTTTTCCATCAGCGATTCCCAGCGCAGGAAATCGGCGGCGGAATATAACAAAACACATTCCGCCGGGAGTCCATCGCGTCCAGCCCGTCCCGTCTCTTGCTGATAGTGTTCGACGGACTTGGGCATGGAGGCGTGAATGACGCAGCGCACGTCGCTACGGTCGATGCCCATGCCAAAGGCCACGGTGGCCACGACGACATCAATGCGCTCGGCGGCGAACGCATCTTGCGTGCGGCGCCGGTCCTCGGCTTCCATGCCCGCGTGATAAAACGCGGCCCGGATCCCCTGTGTTTGCAAGGCGTGGGCGAGCGATTCACTCTCCTTGCGGCTGAGACAGTAGACAATCGCCGCTTGTTTGGGATGGCGGCGCAGCACTTCCAAGACCTGGATGGCGGCGTTGACGCGGGGGATGATGCGATAGGCGAGGTTGGGGCGGTCGAAGGTCCCGACCAGGACCGTCGGGTCTTGCAGGCGCAATTGCTCGACAATGTCGGCGCGCACCCGTTCGGTGGCCGTGGCGGTGTAGGCGTGGATGCTGGCCCGCGGGAAGCGGGTCTTGAGTTCGGCGAGCTGGCGATATTCGGGACGAAAGTCGTGCCCCCAGTGGCTGATGCAGTGGGCTTCATCAATCGCGAACGACCGGACGGGCAGGCGCTCGATGAGGTGGAGAAATCGTGGTGTCAGCAGTCGTTCCGGGGCCGCGAAGACCAGGCGATAGCGGCCAGCGATGATGTCCGCCTCGATTTTGCGCGTGTCTTCGGGCGCCATGCCACTGTACAGGGCCGCCGCCGGATACCCACATTCGCGCAGGCCATCGACTTGATCCTTCATCAACGCAATCAGAGGGGAGACGACGATGTCAGTACGTTGCGCCAACTCAGCGGGAACTTGATAGCAGAGCGACTTGCCGCCGCCAGTGGGGAGAACGACCAGCGAATCATGCTGGTCGAGCCCGGCGCGGATCGCTTGCTCTTGCAGCGGACGCAATTCGCCATAGCCCCAGTAGCGTTGCACCGTGGCGATGATGTCGGTGGTTGTCCAAGAAGTTGAGGGGTTCATAACGTGATGTGATGTGATGTGATGTGATGTGTTTGTGGAGAGCGGGCTATGCCGAAGCCGCAGGGTCCCACAGCGCTCGTATTGGAAAAACGAATCCTGGGAGTATGGGGTCACCATTGAGCACCGCGGGGTCTTCGAGCACGGTCACTGGTTCTCCTGGGCGATAGATATACGCACGGTGGTCGAGCGGGTCGATGAGCCAACCGAGGCGCGCGCCGTTGTCGAGGTACTCTTGCATCTTGTCGAGCAGGTCGGGAAGTTTATCGGATTGCGAGCGGACTTCGGCGACAAAGTCGGGACAGATCGGCGCGAATTTCTCGCGCTGAGTTTTGCTTAACGCGATCCATCGGTCGCGCCGTATCCACGACGCATCCGGTGACCGGATCGCGCCATTGGGCAGGGTGAAGCCTGTGGAAGAGTCGAAAGAGAGCCCCGTCTGGTCTTTGTCTGTCCAAATTCCAAGAGTCAAGAAGACTCTCCCACTGCGCCATCCGCCTTCTGAGCCTGTTGGAGGCATAATCACCAACTCCCCTTGCGCGCTTAACTCCAGCCGCAGTTCAGGGTTTTCTTGGCAGAGCACGCTAAACTGCTCTTCCGTGAGCTGGGTTCTCTGGATATCGCGCTTGAACGGCCACTCGAAGTCTTCGCT
>JABFSC010000511.1 GCA_013140885.1 Deltaproteobacteria bacterium
CCGCAAATGAGGTCGTCTCCGCCCATGCCATAGATGACATCATCACCACCAAGACCAGCGATCACATCCGCGCCACTGGTTCCGGTGATCACATTGGCCCCCGCCGTCCCAACAATGGTCGTAATGCGTCCAGCACACAGGGGGGGAGGAGGGGCGACAAGACACGGCCCGCCAATACACTGGAGAGCCAGCTTGTAAGGAACTGTTTCATTGTAGTAATAAGCCCCGACTACAACCCGATACGTCCCTGCCCTAGTAAGTGTACGCTGCAACGTCGCGCCGGATCCGTTGTCCGGCAGAATAGTCCCAATCAGTGCTGGGGTAGGGATCAAGGGATCGAAAACCTGGGCTCTGGGCACCTTGTAGCCGTTCGAGTCTAAGTCGGTGAGGGTCAATTGAATCGTATCGCCCACCCTGCCTGAGAATAGGAACACATCGCTGTCCCCTATTGGACTAACAGAATTGAGTTGGGGGGAACCAACAGGGAGCGCAAGAGCATCGGGAAGCGACGGAGAGACCCTTTGGAAGGCGAGTTTATAAGAGGCCGTTTGATCATCGCCTTCCTCCCTGACTACAACCCGATATGTTCCCGTTTTGGTCAGTGTGAGCTGCGAAGTTACATTAGGCGCGCCGTTAGGTGTGAGCGTTCCGAGCAGTACCGTAGTAGGATCGAAAATCTGGGCTATAGCCACCCCAGAGCCCGCAGGATCCACCAGGGTGATTTGAATAACTTCCCCGATTGTTCCCTGAAACCGAAAGACATCAGACTCAGCAATTTGGCTGATCGCACATGGGATGATGTTCCCATAGACAACTGTCATGGGACTGGCAGTGCAGGGGGTGTCGACGTCCGCTGCTCGACTAAGCACCGGATACGACATAACTATAGCAATGCCGAACATGACCGCAGCAATAAACCTTCGCATAAGACTTCCTCCTTTATCACGTAAAGAAATTGCGCCATCGTCCTTCGCCACCGTTGTTCGCCTACGAGTTTCCTGTGCATGCTTTTTCGCCATCTTCGGTCTACGTTCCCTCCTTATTTGTATTAACGAATGACCCTCAGTTTTGGTTGACACTTCCCTTCAGCAGACAAAAAAAAGCCGGGCTTACCGTCATGACCCATTCGGTGGTCACTTCCAGCAACCCGGCCAACTTCCGTCCTGCTGTATATCCGCCCGCTAGGGTTCGGACATGTTCTCGCCGCCTCTTGCCACTTCCCCCGCAGCCCCTCGTGTCAGCATCGTGGATGAAGTCCCGTCGGCTTTCCGTCCCTCGGTCACCCGAGGTTTGGCGTTTCAGTATAAGGACGCTCTATGGCACAAAAAAAAAAGACGCACAAGTGCCAACAAAATGACTTGTGGTGGGTAGGTGAAGACCGGGGAGTATCTCTCCAGTGAGAGCGAGGCGGACTGCACCTGCGATGAGCGGAAAGTCAGGGAGCCTGCAAGAAGGCAATGCTCCACAGGTGCATTGCACCTGCCCGGTCAGGGGGCCGGCGCCGTAGCTGTCGTACTCGTCTCATCAAGTTCACGCGGGTCCGGTCACTACCGGATGGGGAGGCCGGAAGGCTAAGCCGGAAAGAATGCTCTCAGCATGAGAGCCAGCACCCCGCCTAATAACAGTCCAAGCATCCATTTGATGAGTGTCATATCGGCTTTAATAGGGGCGAGTTCAATTTGCAGATCTTTCTTGGTGGCAAGCTCCGCCTCACCAGTGGCCCCAAGAAAGGCATCCACGACAGCTTCGGCTTGGGCTTCAGGAAAGCCGGCTTCTTTCAGTTTCTTCGTAAACTTAAGCGTGTCAAAAGTTATAGCGGACATACTCAAACTCCTACCACTTTGGTCGTGGGTGAGCTGGAACCGTCAGGTCGTGTTTCAACAAGGCCGATACTTGCGATGGGTGGCCCCCTTCTGGGGCCCAGCGCACCAAGTGATTATGAAGCGTGCGAGAGAGCTCCGGTGTCGTGGCTTTCCTTTGTCGAGGCATGGCATTTCCTCATGTCGTGGTACTTCACGCTTCTTGGCGTTCTAGGTCAATCACTGCCAAATAGCCATCGGTCTTGATCGGTTATCAAGGAATTGGTTTGCGCCTTTTCGTGAAGATTGCTTGCTTGGTACGGCCAAAGGGAAAGTGAAGGTCTCGCCAGAGTTCTTTGAGCTGCTGCCCGAGCACATTCTTCGAGCATTTGACGGTACGGAGCCATGAGAGTGCTCATCGATACATGCACCTTCCTCTAGATGGCTGACACACAAGAGCCGACCAACTCAGAGCACTACAGAAAAGACGAATGCAGCATGCCTCCGGAGAAGCAGCGGAAGAACGAAGCGCGGTAGGAACACCAACCTTACCGGACAAAACAATAACGCAGAGAAACCAGAAGACGGATGAGAAAGGAGATTCAGGATATGAAGACCAAAAATTTCAAGGCTATGGGCGCGGCGGTGGCATTATTACTCGGTATGGGTATTTCCTCCTCGGCACAGGCATTTGTTGCAAGCGGATCGTTGGGAGTTTCGCCAGTCGCCACGGACGTGATGACGTTTAATTGCCCAGCAGGGACAGCGAGCGTGCGCGGCCAAATCGGTGATGTCGCGCCAGGCGCGGTTCCACTTGTTAGACTTGGTCTGTCCGGGCCTGGCATCATGCCCACCGTGCAAGCACCTCAAGAGGGGGTGTCCATTGTTGTGGGGCTTGTCCCCACTGGCCCGGGTACTCATTGGGCGGTTGTCACGAAAGATAGTATCGGTGGTGACAACTATACCGTCAATATCAACTGTTACAATGCCGCTGGTGTGATCCTCCCGGCTAGCGGTATCGCCCTCACGCAGAACCAGTAGTGGGCACCCTCACCTTAGCCCGCTCCTAGCTGGGAGCGGGCACCTGAAAAATCGAGCGCGAGAATGCGTGGCAGCACCTCGCGCTCGGCCTGTTCAAGATCGGTGGGAAAATCGATCTCTATCCACGGCAGATCATCCACCCGCTCGAAGCCGACAACCCGTTGCGCGAGAAACACTGGAAACGCTTCTTCATGCTCAATTGAGTCGCGCCCTTGGGACACGAAGTCGTCAAGAATCGACCGTAACAGTGGCGCATCCGTTCGTGCGACTTTGAGAAATCCCACCGACTCGCCAACCACATCAAAATCTCCAGAGCCGCCACGCACGATGTTCAGCACCCGTCCTCCACGCGTGAGCAGCATTTGCTCTTCACCGGTGTTCTCGGAGCTGCCATCCAGCAGGAAACAGTTGGCATGAGTCGAGTCCACCAGACGAGCGATCAACACCACCGGAAAGAGCACATCGGCGTCCATGATGATGATGTCGTCATTGAACTCTTCGCGCGCACTCCAGAGGGAGAGAATCGCGCCTTTTGCGTAATGAGGATTCGTGACGTAGCGCACGTGCACGTCGCCACACCGTGACCCAATGCGTTGCTGAATCATCTCCCCGCGATAGCCGATCACTACCACTGCTTCACGAATACCCGCGGCTCCCAGCGCGGTCAGCGTTCGCTCCAATAACGTCTTTCCTTGAATGTCGATCAAACATTTGGGGCGGTCGTCGGTGACTTCCTTGAACCGTTTGCCGACGCCAGCGGCGAGGATAATGGCCTTCATAAGAATTTGGGATTGCGGATTTGGGATTACGGATTTGCGGAGAGCACTGGGATGAATCGGATCAACTGAGGATTGCCTCTAATGCCGTTAAGAATTGGCGAAAATCATCAAGCGTCAGATGTCCCATGTTGGCGACGCGAAAGACGCCGGTTTGCAGTTTGCCTTGACCTTCGTAGATCACAAAGCCACGTTCTTTTAGTCCATCATGCAGGAGCGGATAGGTCATGCCTTCTGGAAGTAGCAGCGACGTGAGTGAATGCGACTGTAAGTCTGGCGGCAATAGGGATTTGAGTCCGAGGCGCGCGAAGCCGTCACGCAGCAGGTGCGCGGCGGCATGGTAACGCTGAATTCGCTTGGCGACGGTCTCCTCTAACAATTCATCTAATGCCTCGTCCAGAGCGTACCAGGCTTGCACTGATGGCGTGAACGGAATGCTGCGCCGCTCCTGTGCCTCCCAGTGCAAGGGTAAATGCAAATAGAGCGAGCGCTGTGGATACTGTTGCATCGCCACCATTGCCGCGTTACTGACCAGGACGAACGATACGCCTGGAAGCCCTTGGATACATTTGTTGGCGGTGCAGGCGCAGAGATCGATGCCATCGCGCACCATGTCCAGTTCTTCACTGGCGAGGGCACTGACGGCGTCCAGCAGTAACCATCGACCAGCGCGGCGGGTGATCGCTCCCACTTCGTTCACCAGATTCAGCAGACCGGTGGTCGTTTCATGGTGTACCAAGGCCACGGCGTGAATGGTGGAGTCCGCTTGGAGCGTGGATTCAATCTGGCTAAGGTCTGGTCGCTCGGTCCAGTTGTAGCGTAACTCGACGGTGGGAATGCGATGCGCCTCAGCCATGTGCAACATCCGTTCGCCGTAGACGCCATTGTTGATGACCAGCAGTTTCCTTCCTTCCGGCATGGCCGAGGAGACCATCGCTTCAACGGCGAGCGTGCCGGAGCCACTGACGGGTACGGCAGTGTAATCACGTGGAACAAAAGCGCGAAGGAGCTTGGTCCGAATGGCGACCAGCAGGTCGGAGAACTCTTCTTCGCGGTGACACAAATCGCCACGCAAGAGCGCCTGCTGGACGCGCGGGGAGACGTTGACTGGGCCGGGGTTTAAGAGAATGTAGCGTTTCATGGAAAATCAAAAGGCAAAAATCAAAGAGCAAAAATTAAAAATAGGGGAAGAGGAGTTTTCCATTTTTGCCTTTTGATTTTTCTTCAAGTTTTCCCTGCGGAAACTCCGCGTATTGCCGACATAAAGCGGGAAGCGATCTCCACCGGCGTATGCGTGATCCGCCCAATGTGTCGCTCTTCGCGGTCGGGTTCGATCTTGATGAGCAGGAACGACGGGCCGGGTTGCGTGAGGAACTCTGGGGTCGCGCGGCGGAGCGTGTCCGCGGTGTCTACTCGTTGCGCCCGTGCATAGCCCGCCGCACGCGCGATCTCTTCCAATGCCACCTGACCAGCCACCGTGCGTTGATTGCCGGTCGAACCATAGACCTCGTTGTCAAATACGATGTGGACAAGATTCCGTGGCTGCGTCGCGCCGATCATCGCCAGTGAGCCCATGTTCATCAACACATTGCCATCACCATCAAACACCACCACGCGGCGGTCTGGACGGTTCAGCGCGACACCAAGGGCAATTGACGATGCTAACCCCATTGAGCCGATCATGTAGAAATTGCCCAACCGGTCACTGATGTTGAATGACTCGCGCGAGATAAAACCGTTGGCATGGACAACCAGCTCGTCGCGCAAACAAGGAATCACGATCGACAAGGCTTCGGCGAGCTTCATTGCATCACCCCCGGCGGTAAGAGCAACGCCACCGGCTTGCTCGTCTGCTTGAGTGTTGCCGCCGCCCACCCGATGGCTTCGGGAACGGAGTCCGTGGCCAACATTTGGTGCGGAATTTTGAGGGTGGTGAGCAATGTTGGTGAGATGTCCCCCATAATCAGGTGCTCCGGTGCATCCTTGCCTTGATACCCGCGCCAGGTAATCAGGAGCAGGCACGGGAAATCATACATCAGACTCAACGACGCCAGCGCGTTGACGCACACGCCGAGCCCGGAGTTCTGCATAATCACCAGCGGCTGTTTGCCCGCCATATACGCGCCCGCCGCCAATCCAACCGCCGCGTCCTCGCGGGTCTCGGCGATGTAGCCGCCACGCTCTTCCAACGTCGCGATCAGACTCTTGGCGAGCGAACATGGCACACCAGTAAAGAAGTCAAACCCCGACGCTACTAATAATCGAAGAAACTCATTTCCTGAAATCATCTTTTTTCCTCGCCGGGCTCAGGCAAGTCCAGGGCGAGTCCAAGACTGGTCTGAGGTTCGTCCTCGACTTTCCGCACCGGGTGAAATAGCAACAGCGGGAGGACAAACAATGACGCCATCAGCACACTGCCAACCGCTGTCATTAAGAGCAATCCCATGCTGAACACACCCCGGTGCGTCGCCAGCATTAAACTGCCAAATCCAATCATGGTCGTCAAGGAAAACAGGGTCACCGCCTGCCCCGTGCTGCCGGTAATCAAGGTGATTCCCCCTTCACCCTCTTCACGATACCGGTGGACGAGATGAATGCCGTTTTCCACGCCGATCCCAAGAATCAACGGCACGACAATTAGATTGGCGAGATTGAATTTCAGATCAAAAAGCCACATCAGCCCCGCCGTCCATACCATGCCGAGTCCCAGGGGAATCATGGCCAGGAACGTATCTTTCACGCTTCGCAATGAGAAGAAGGCGACAATCACGATCGCGATCAGTGCGTAGAACCCACCTTCAATATAGCCCTTGCGCATCGCGTCAATGGACTCATAGCCAATGACCGGCGAGCCCGTCACGTCGGCATCGACTTGTCGCAGTTGCGTGATGAACTCTTCCAGCGGCTCGCGATCCCAGATGTTGTACTTGGAATAGATTTGCAACAAGAACTTTGTTCCATCCTGGTTGACGAAGCGGCTTTTCAGTTGCGGTGGAATATCCGCTAGCGTGATGGGCCCAGAGGGGTTGAGGTTATTGCGCAGCAGGCTCCACTTGTCCGCAAAATCACGGAACAATGACTGCTGGAATCCATCCACGAGCGCCTGCCCTTGCTCCGCTGGGAGTGCGTGCAGCCGATCAATAATGGCCAACAGGCTCCGCCGCGCGGCACTGAGGTCGTTCTCGTCGGGTTTTTTCCGTGGGTCCCATTTGTCATTGTCCTCGCGGAGTTTGAGCTTGAGTTTCTCCAACGTGCGTAGCAGGTCAGGCACCTGCACCGACTGAGGTGTCTCCAGTGCTTGCGGAAATTCGTGCAGCACCGGCTGGAGTGCTTGCACGAGCGGCATGCGACGTTCCTGGTCTTCCGGCAGGAGCGAGGCCACGCTCTCCACGGACTCGACCGAAGAGAGCGCGGCAAAGGCCGCGGCTTTTCGTGCCGCCTCCTCTGGGGTGGACGCGGCACTCAGCGCGATCCACGACGAACGCTCGGAGTTGGCGATGATGCGGCGCTCCCATTTCACCGACTCGACCTCGCGCGCTTGCAGATTCAGCAGGTTATAGTCGAAGGTCACGGTGGGAATCGCCACCAGCGACGCCAGCGTCAAGACACCAGCCACGGTCAGAAAAGACCAGCGCGCCTTGACCATCACGGCTCCGAGGCTGGCAAAGGCACCGGTGAGGAAGGACCGTCCTCCAGGCACCACCACCCAGGGATGATAGGTCTCGGTCACAACAATGAGCGCCGGAAGAAAGGTCAGCGTCGCCATTAACGACACGATCAGGCCGCCTCCGGCAATCTGCCCAAGCTCACGCACTCCTTGGAAATCGCTCAGCATCACCGCGAAAAACGCGAGCGACGAGGTAAAGCCGCCAGCGATAATGCCTGGGACTGTTTGCTCGAAGACATTGGTGAGCGCCGCCGTGGGATCGCATCCCTGCTCACGTTCCTGTTCATAGCGAGTGACAAAATGGACACCGAAGTCATCGGCTAAACCTATAAGGATTGGTGCCACGAACGCCGTGATGATCGTCAGATGTCCCACGGTCGCCGTGGCGAGCCCCATCGACCAGAGGAGCCCGACCGTCAGAGACGTGACGATGATGAGCGGATGTCGATGCTTCTTGAAAAACAGCAGATACAACAACGTCACCCCGACGAGTGACACCACCGCCGCCACATTACTGTTCGCCTGCGCACCGGCGAGCTCGTCGTTGTTGATGGCGGTGGTCCCGGTGACACCCGCATCGAGTCCGGGAAACTGTGGTTTGAGTTCCGTGATCACGTTGCGAATCGCCGCGATCGACTCTTGCTCGGCGTTCATCTCGCCGTTGGTGGAGGATTTCGGTTCGACCATGAGAAAGACAAAGCGGCGATTGTCGGAGACGAGATAGCCATTGTCCGCGAGTTCATCCGTCTCACCAAAAAATTGCGCCCACGGCGAGTGATAGCTGTACGCGGGAGTGCTCAGCGCGCGATCCAGTTCCTGCAAGAGTGATTTCAGAAAACCGATCTTGACGGGCTTTTGCTCACCAGCAGTTGGGGCGGGCTCGGACGGCGCGTCCAGGCCGAACAAGCCTTCGACGAGATGAGAGACCAATCCGGCGCTCACTTGCGTATTGATCGACTCTAGCAGTGGGTTGAGTCCGGGCGTGGAGGTCAATGTCTGGACGAGATCGCGATGCTCAACCACGTTCTCGCGGAGGGAGTGCAGGTCCTCAGCCGACAGGTAGAGCAGCTTTTTCCCTTCGAGGGAGGTGGTGTCGATGCGATGGAAGATGTCGGCAACATGGGCCGTGTCGCGGGACAGCCTGTCGGCGAGGCGGGCGACAAAATCTTTTCCTTGCTGGACATCGCGCGGCTCGACGATCACCACCAGTTCGTCAACCCCCATGAACTCGCGTGTATACTCCTCGTCGAGTTGCAAATAACGCTTCTCGGCGGAGACCAAGTCATTACGGTCGCTAATGAACTGGAGATGTTGAACCGTATAGGTGGCTGCGAGCGCGGTGAGGACCAGGCTCCCAATAATCACCGTCTTCGCGTACGTGATCGTGAACGATGCCAGGGTGCGCAGGAGACGTTGCTCCCACGCCATCACCGTCGCGGAAAGATCAGGAGACGAGTGCTTCACGCGTTAGCTCTCAGCCAGTTTTTCTCGCATCCGCTTCACCAGCCCTCGATACGATTCCTTGGCGATCACTTGCTGAATTTGCGAACGCACGTTGGCGAGCATGCTCACCCCATCAAGCAACACATCTTCAATCAGCCATCTGTTGCTGATCTGCTGCAATTGATAACTGATGTCGATCTGTCCTTCCTTGGGATGGCTGACCATCGTCTCCACCACGGCTTCCGTGCCGGTGATGGTCTCGTTGCGAAATTCGATCTGTAAGTCGCCAAAAAACTCGGCGGATTTTGGATAGGCGACCTTTTGGAACAATTTGGTCAGGAGTTGGACGAACTCCTTCTGCTCAGTGGTTTTCAGTTTTTTCCATTCCGCTCCGAGGGTGTGTTGAGCGAAATCTTTGACGGCCAACGTCTCCTCCGCCACTTTTTGCGCCTGGGAGTTCGCGGTTTTCTCTTGCGTGGACAACTCTGGGGTGTCCTTTTTGTAGGATCGGACTGAGTCGAGAAGACGCTTCACCACGGTGGTCGCGGGTCCCTGAGACTCTTGGGTCGCTGACCCTTGGGTCGCTGACCCCTCGGCTGTCCAGCCTGCTACTGGGAGTGCCAGTAGCAGGCACGTTATGAAACTACCGAGTATGCTT
This sequence comes from Deltaproteobacteria bacterium, assembly GCA_013140885.1. GTDB lineage: Bacteria > Desulfobacterota > Binatia > Bin18 > Bin18 > JABFSC01. The sequence goes on from JABFSC010000511.1 coordinate 9,385, forward strand.
GTTCTCATCCTCTTTCCCTATTTTTGCCTTTTGCCTTTTGCTTTCTCCTAATACCGCAACTCCGACACTTCCTCGCCAACCACCAAACTGAGCTTCGCTAGAGCGATGTTATAGTCACGCACGGCCTCGTAGTAATCGTTGGCCGCGCGTGTGTAGTTGCCCAGCCCCTGAAAAATATCTTGTGGCTCGCCGATCCCCAACTCGAAATTGGTGGTCGAGAGCGCCACCAGCGCGCGTCCCGCTTTGCGACCGTCGCTAGTAATGCGCATCCGTTCCTCGGCCTCTTGCACGTTCAGATAGGCTTCCTTGACTTCAAGCGGGAAACTCGTCGCGGCGTTTTTCTCTTGGGACTGGAGTTTCATGAGTTCGGCTTGACTGCGCGAGACTTTGGCCGAAGTCTCACCAATATCGAATTTCCAATGCAATCCCAGGACTGGCCCGGCCGCGCCAAAATTGAAATCGTCATAGGCAAAGGGGTTGGTTTGTCGCGAGCGCCCTGGTGCGTAGCCATAGCGCACCGGCATCGAGAAGAAGAACGTTGGATAATAGTCACTTCTCGCCATCGCTAACTCGGCTTCCTTCGCTTGGATGCCGATGCGCAACCGGCGCCACTCTGGGCGATTCGCGAACAGGCGATCTTCATAATACTTGAGGTCCTTGAGTTGCGCGGCTTGTGGGGTCAAGGTGGTGTCCGCCACGTCGAAGGCGGTCTCCTGTCCCAGGCCCATGACGCGGAGTAACGCGCCACGAGAGAGCTCAATGCCGTTTTGGAGTTTGCGGGTTTCCTTGGCCACGCCCGCATAGCCTACTTTCAAGTTCAGCACGTCAAGCTGAGACACTTTCCCGGCCCGCAAGCGTTCGTCCGCGGTCTGCACGGCCTTCTCGAAGCCGGTCCGCACATCAGTGAGCAACTCCTGAATCTGCTTGGTATAGACGAGCGTGTAGTAGTATTCCTTGACTTCGCGGATCGCTTCGGCTTTTTTCTGTTCGACGTTGACGTTCTCTTGTTGGACGCCTTTCTGCGCGGCTTTCAGCCCATTCGTCACTTTCCACCAGGTGAAGATGGGGTACACGATTTGCCCTTCCACGCGGAAGAATGGGCCAATCCCCCAAACCCCGGATTGGTGAAAGCGGTGGATATTCCCTCTCGCGTTGTTCACGACGCCCACGAGATTGACGAATTCCGCGGTGGGGTAGAACCCTGACATGGCTTGTTCGACATCGCTTTCACGGATGGCGACCTCCCATTTGACTTCTTGCACGGAGGGATGATCCTCGACCGCCCGTTGAATACATTCCGCCAGGGTCAATCGCATTATCCCCGTAGTCCCCTCGTCTCCTGCTGCCCGCGCGGCTATCGGGGCCAGGCAGAGTAGCATCAAGGTAATCCCTCTGATCATTTTCGCAGTGCACTCCCATCGTTGTGCGTGCATACCGACAACTCCTCCGTCCTCAGTGTCATGCTCTTTGGAATTCATTAGCCGGGTTACCCTATCTGAAGCTGTCGTCGCCGCGCAACGTGGGGGCGGCGTTGTGAGTGAGCCTCCCGCGCGGACACAAAAAAGGGTGATGCCTGGGCATCACCCTCTCGGTAATTCATCCAATTGTCGGTCGGACTAGGCTTTGGTCGGGAGGCTTACTGTAGCGGTTCCAACCACCCACCGTTCGCCATCGTCGTTTTCGAGCCAGATGTCGCACTCGGCGGTATGATCCGCGTCGAGCTTCTGAGTCACCGCTCCACGTAAGTGCACATTGCGGTCCGGCATCACGGGGCTGCGGAACGTGGTCCCGATGCGACGAATCATGGCGCCGGGATTCCAGTCGCTAATCATGCGGGCGAGGAGCCCCATGCTTTGCACACCAGGAGCGATCATGCCCGGTAAGCCTTCCGCGCGCGCGGCTTCGTCATCCGTGAAGCGCGCGACATACATATTGGCGGTTTTCGCGTACTGCCGGACGTTGTCCTTCGAGAGAAAGAGATCAATCGGTGTGATTTCGTCGCCTTCTTCAATGTCTTCAAAATAGAGGATGCTCATCGTTGCATAATCCTATGGTCAATCACCGCGACCTTCTCACCCCTCTGATTCTTCACTTCGTTGCGGATGACAATGAAATACATGGAGCCGGTGCGGCCAGTTTTCTCGTAAATATCGTGAATGGTGCTGAGCATTGTCAATTGATCCCCAGGCCGGATCGGCGCGAGGACTTCCAAGTCGCGGCCACCGTCGAACCCGACTTTGCCGAACTTGGGGAGATGCTCTGGCGTGAATTTCTTCGCGCGCAGCTTGGTGACGAACGTCGGAGATGCGACCAACCCGCCATACGGTCCTTTGGCGGCGGCGGCTTCATCCGTATAGAGGGGATTCTTCTCGCCGAGCGCGGTGGCGAACTCCAAGACTTCTTCCTTGGTGATGGGGTCAAAGGTGGTTTCGTCGAAGACGTGGCCGATAATAGAGCGGTCAATTGCAACTGCCATGAGTCCTTCCTTATACAGGGGTTGCGGCTTGGGGGCGTTGCTGGCGAAAGTCCACCGGACGGTATCCACCAGTCCGCAGGGTCTCCACCAGGTCTTCTATGGTCTGAATGTCACGGTCGAACTCGGTCGCGCACAGGCCAATAAAGCTGACCAGATGCGAATCACTGCCACCAAAGGCGTGATACCCGTAGGTGTCAATCAGTTCCGCCACCCGCTCATTTTCCCCTTTCTTACTGCCGCCGTTGAGCGCTTCAACGCCGGTGACTCCTTCTAGGGGTGGGCGGGTTTGATAATGCTCAATCAGACCGATGGTTGGGCGTCCCGGATGACAGGGCATGGCGATACCGCCCATGCGGGCCACTTCGGAAATGACCTCCTGTGCGGGCAAGCGGACATTTTTGAAGTCGAAGCGGTTGATGATGTCGTCATTCACTCCATAAACGAGCACATGCCCGTAGTCGGTTTCGACCTCGGACGCTTTCAGTATTAGCAAGCCATACTTGTCTTCGAGGTCACGATAATCGCCCGCCTTATTAAATTGGCGGTGTTCGGTGAGGACCAGCCCTTCGAGCGGACGTTCGTCCCGCTTCCGGGCCAACCATTTGAGATAGGCTTCAACCGGCGCCCGACTGTCGTCGGACGCTTCAGAGTGGAGATGTAAATCGAGAATACGAGCCATGTTGGTATCCTAAATAGCCTGCGCACGGGCTCAGCTTTTGGATTGCGGGCCTGGCCATCGTGCCAGAAGCGGTGCTTCGTGGCAATGCGCATGAGGATGAAAGGGGAGGGGGAGAAGTCAAAAGTCAAAGCGCAAAAGTCAAAAGTCAAAAAGCTGACTCCGACATCCGTCTTTTCTTCCCATTTCCCCTTTTGCCCATTTTCCCTTTTACCCCATCCTCATCTGGCGGCTGGCCGAAACAGTGGAATCGAAATCTCGGAGGTGGCATCCTCGAACGTCACCTCGACCGGCATGCCGATTTTCACTTCTTCGGGTTTGCACTCGACGATATTGGTCAGCATCCGCACGCCTTCGTCGAGTTCCACGTATGCCATGATGTAGGGCAGGTTGTCCCGGAATCCTGATGCCTGGTTTTGCCGGGTGACCGTGAAGGTGTAGATTTTGCCTTTGCCACTGCATTTCACCCATTCGAGGTCTGGTGAGAGGTCTTCGGGACAAAACGACCGGGCGTAATAGAAGACTTTGCCACAGCTGCGGCATTTCTGCACATACAACTCATGCCGGGCACAGGCTTCCCAAAACGGCCGCGATTCTTCGTCCATTCGCGGGATCGGTTTTTTATATTTTCGTTCTTCGGCCATGATTTCCTCCGGAGTCCCAGACTCGTCCTAGACTCCCAACACCAACGACGCTCCACTATGTCGTAGTCCGAGCGTGCCACCGGTGCCGTGACAAAAGGCGAGTTGACAGTTGTTCACCTGGCGTGGGCCGCACTCGCCGCGCAGTTGCTTGGTTGCCTCAATGACGAGAAAGATGCCGCGCATCCCAGGATGGTTCGACGATAAGCCACCACCATCGGTGTTGATCGGCAGCGCGCCACCAAGCCCAATGCGGCCATTCTGGATGAATGCCCCCCCCTCACCTTTTTTGCAAAAGCCAAGGCTTTCGAGGGTCACCAGCACGGTGATGGTGAACGAGTCGTAGATCATCGCCATGTTGATGTCTTTGTGCGCCACGCCAGCACGGGCCAGCGCGGTGGGGCCAGATTGTTTCGCCGCCGCATTGAGCACATCCCGCATGCCGGCACTGGTATGAGCAGCCGATTCAGCCGCCCCCAGGATCTGCACGGGCTTTTTCTTGAGATCACGTGCCCGCTCCGCCGAGGTTACCACGATTGCTCCGCCACCATCCGAAATCATGCAGCAGTCGAGCAGATGTAACGGCGAGGACACTTCCCGCGACGTGAGCACGTCATCAACCGTGATGGGATCGCGAAATTTCGCGAGTGGATTGAGCGACGCATGTTTACGCATGGTCACGGCGATTTCCGCCAGTTGTTCACTCGTGGTGCCAAATTCGTGCATGTGACGTTGAGCAACCAGCGCATACGCGCCAACCGTGGTTGGTCCATAACAGCTCTCGAAATAATCGGGCGGATCCGAGCCGCCGCCACCGCCGGTACCAATGGCGAAACGATCCGACGACCACGTGCTGCCATAAAGAATCAAGGCCGTCGTACAATAGCCAGCCGCGATGGCCGCCGCCGCATGCGCGGTATGCGACACAAAGGACGAACCCCCAATCGAATTCGAGTCGAGATAATCGGGATTGAGGTTCAAGTGCTCCGCCAGCGCGATGATCCCCATGCCACCGACCCCGGACGTGAACAAGCCATCGACGTCTTTCAGCTTGAGGCCCGCGTCATCCAACGCGCCACGGGCGCTTTCGGCCATGATTTGATATTGGGTTTTGTGCGGAGCCCATCGCAACGGGTGTTCATACACCCCAGCAATCGCCGCTTTACCTTTGATACTCATGTTAGCTCCCTAAAAACGCGGTCATCGCGTCAACAGCTTCTTGAGGCTTCTCGATCGGCAACCAGTGGCCCGCTTGTGGCACCACGACCAGTTTCGCTCCTGGGATGGCATCGCGGATGTGTTCGCTCTGCGCCACGGTGGTCGCCACGTCGTCTTGTCCCGCCAGCACCAGCGTCGGCTTGCGAATCTGCCCCAATTGTCCGGTGAGGTTGACCTCTCGACACGCCACCAGGTCGAAATAGCGCACCCGTGGGTCGGTCTTAATCTGCTCGCCCCAGCCCTCTTGAACAATGTTCATCGGCGTCGCCGGTGAACAGGAGTCTTTCGTGAACGGCTGACCCGCTCGCCCCTTCATCACCTGTTCCCAGATTTTGAGGCGATCATCAGGAATGTTGAACTTCGCCGCCGTGCAGGTGAGGATGAGGCTGTCCACCATATCGGCATGGCGGAGCGCGAGGTCCATGGAAATCGCCCCGCCCATGGAATGCCCAATGAGCACGGCGGGACGAGCGCCCAGTTTCTTCCACAACGCGTAGACAAAATCGCTGTACGCCGCCACGCTTTTGAGGCTCTCAGTGCCGCTCGAACGCCCATGTCCAGGAAAATCAAAGGAAATGGGGCTGTGTTTGGCTGACAAACCGTCGAGCAGTTTGTGCGCGAAATGGCCGTTACTCCCGGCCCCGTGAATGTACAACAGGAACTTCCCCTTGGTGACATCCGGGACGGTGGACGGCACTGTGGTGCGGCCCGTGTGAAAATAGTTCACCGCATAGCCGTCAACATCGACATATTTTGTTGGCATGGTTCCCCCGCAGGAAAAAAGCTGCCCCCTGACTAGTTGGCGCGCTGGTCTTTGTCAAGGGTTGAGGGCGCGGATATGGACAGCATGAGTGGACAGCCCGATGGAAAGGGTGGGTGTCCGCGGGCGGCGTGATTCTGGAAAAGGCGGCCTTTCCTTGACACCATTAAAGGCTGTGGTTTAAGGAACCCCACAAAGGAGGACTCCCTTATGCGCTTTGGCTTTATGATGCCGTTTCAGAATCCGCCGCGATGGGCACGGCCCTATCCCGAACTGTACCGTGAGTTCATCAATCAAACCGTGCTCGCCGAGGAATTGGGCTATGACACGATCTGGCTCACCGAGCATCATTTCGATGATGATGGCTGGTCACCCTCGCTGCTGCCGCTCGCCGCGGGCATCGCCACGCGCACCAGCCGCATTCGCATCGGCACCTTCATTCTCATCTTGCCGTTTCAACATGCGCTCCGCGTCGCGGAGGACGCGGCCACCATCGACATTCTCTCCAATGGCCGCTTGGACCTCGGCGTGGGCAAAGGCTATCGGCTGAAAGAGTTCACCGGATTCGGCATCCCGCGTGAGCAGCGCGAGGCCCTGTTGGAAGAAGGGCTC
>JABFSC010000657.1 GCA_013140885.1 Deltaproteobacteria bacterium
CTACTTTCCCTGAAACTTCGGTCGCCGTTTGCCCATGAAGGCCGCGACCCCTTCCTTGTAATCGTCACTATTGAAACAGCGTGTGGTCCATTCGCGCACCTTCTCCATATCGCGCAGAGTGGCCGCCTTGCCTACTTCGCGCACGAAGAACTTGTGCGCCGACACGCTCAGCGGCGCATTGTCGGCGATCTTCAGTGCATATTCGCGGGTATATGATTCGAGTTCGGCTTTCGGAATGACGCGGTTGACGAGACCCATGTGGTACGCTTCTTCAGCGTTATAGACACGGGCAGTGACAAGAATCTCCGTGGCGTTGGCCGCGCCAACGACATGCACGAGCCGCTCGACACCACGTTCCACCGGATAGGCGACACTCAGCCGCGCGGCGGGAATGCAAAAGCGCGCGTCATCCGAACAGAGACGCAGGTCGCACATCACCGCGACCGAACAGCCGCCACCGAAACAAATACCGTGGATCATCGCGACGACCGGCTTTTCGAGCGTGGCGAGGGACGCCAGCGCGGCCCCGCTCGCGCGATCATACGTTTGACTCACTTCCGCGTTCGAGCGTACGGCCCCAAATTGCGAGATGTCCGCCCCAGAAATGAAGGCTTCCTCGCCCGTGCCACGCAGCAGCAGGACGCGAATATCCTTATCCTCCGCGACTTCAGCGACGAGTTCCGGCAACGCTTGCCACATCTCCAGGCTCACGGCATTGCGGCGTTCGGGTTTGTTAAAAGTGATCCAAGCGACCGGGGCTTCCTTGTGTAACAGTAAGTGTGGCGTGGACATGGTGACTCCTTAGTTCAGGGTCTAAAGTCTCAGGTCCAAAGTCCAAGGTCCAGAAATTTCGGATTGCGGATTCTGAAGCCGGTCCCCAGTCCTCGGTCTTCGGTCCTGAATCTTGTTAGCGAAACGCTGGCATAATCTCCTTGGCGATCATGCGGGTGTTCTCATCGACGTAATTGGGTGGGCACGCGGAGGTCGTCACCACCATCGTCGCGCCCGCGTCGGTATATTCTTTCAGCCGCTTGCGGCAGTCTTCCGGCGTGCCCGCCAGCGCGTACTTGTCGATCAGCTTCGAGAAATCCTGATTGTACTGCTTGCTGAGTTTCTCGTTCGCCATCTGCCGCGCGGTGTCCCGGTCGGCGTGCACGGCGGTGAAGATGAAGAGGCCCGGCGTGAACGGCACCGACTCGCGGCCATACTCTTTGCGAAACCGCTTGATGGATTCGAGACTCTCGTGCAATTGCTCCGGCGTGTACATATAAGGAATCCAACCATTGGCATACTTGGCCGTCCGTCGCATGGCTGGCTCCTTGCGGCCCGCCACCCAAATCGGCGGATGCGGTTTCTGGGTTGGCGCCGGTTCGATGGACACTTCATTGGTGGTGGTGAACTTGCCCTTGAATGTGACGTTCTTCTCGGTCCACAGTTTGGTGATCACTTCGAGTGCCTCGTTGGTGCGTGCGCCGCGTTGATTGACAGGCACGCCACACGCCTCGAATTCCTTGGGGAACTCGCCGCCAATGCCAACGCCAAAATTGTACCGTCCGCCGGATGCAACATCGAGCGCGGCTCCCATCTTGGCGACAATGGCCGCTGGATAGAGTGGTAGCAGCACGACGGAGCTGAGTAGTTTGATCTTCTTGGTGGCTCCCGCCGCGACCGACAGCGACACAAACGTGTTGCCGACCGGTCCATAGAACATCACATGTTCCCCGCTCCCCAGGTAGTCGTAGCCCAAGTCTTCGGCGGTACGCGCGAACTCGGCGATTCCCGTGACCCCTGGTAACGCGGTCCCAAACTCAATTTTTGCCATTGTGGCCTCCCCTCAACGATTTGTCCCTTGTCATAGCCTTGGAAGCGGCAAGGAATCAACCCGTGTTGACAGAAAAACCATCTCGCCTCTATCGTCGCCAGCACGCAAAGGAAGAGAAGGAGGCGACATGGCACTGTCCTACTTCGCCCGCGTGGCGGAGGAGCGTATTCGCGAGGCGCAACGAGAAGGGGCGTTTGATAACCTACCGGGGAAAGGAAAGCCTCTTGCGTTGGAGGACCAAAGCCTGATTCCCGAAGAGTTGCGGATGTCCTACCACATCCTCAAGAACGCACATGTCCTGCCGCCAGAAGCCGAGCTGCGCAAGGACATCCAAACATTGCAAGATTTGCTCAAGTACGTCGAAGACGAGAGCGAGCGCAAGGCGATGGCGAAAGAGATTGAATGGAAAATGATTCGCCTTGACCTCCTCGGACGGCGGTCGTTTTCCTGGCAAACGACGCGATTCTACGGGAAGAAGTTGGTGCGGCGGTTGTTACATCGCTAGCTGTGGGTGAACCCCCGGCTAGCGGCAAACGAGCGGCGGAGGGCCTCCACGATAGGCCCCTCGTCCGCGTTCTTTTCCCTGGGATATGTATCAATTCGACAACATATTTGTCGTGGAGGCTCCGACAATAGTGCCAGTCCCTGTGGTTGTCGTGCCGCCAGTTCTCTTTACGTAAGTCACGTTAAAAGAGACGCTTCGATCATCGTGGACCTTAACAGTGATACAGTCCACTTCGGAACCAACCGGGAAGTTCAGTGGTGGTTGCTGTTTCAGTACCGCGGATAATTCGGCCTCAATGTGGTGTGCGATGCTATCTTCCGCGAGGTTCACTAACCAGACCGTGAGCGCTTCGGTAAGCCAGCTAAAATCCGTACTTGCTTTCACGTTCCCTGGAACGATTCGCAGCTCGGCGGGAGTTGTGCCTACTTTACACGTCCCTTCGAACCGGAGATCAAAATCGACATCAACATCAAGATTGACAGGACCATCAATGCTGAAGTCAAGGTCAATCGCGAGAGTCTGGTTGTCTTTTTTGGACGCTTCGACGTGGCGAGCCCCATGCGGATCTCCCCAGTGAGGATCAACCGCTCCCCAGTACGGGACAAAGACATCGTAATAGAGATAATTCCCGACAATCCCTTCGATGCGGTCTTCTATATCTTCTCGGGGAAGGAGGACCCCCGAGGGGAGCAGGACGCGGGGGTAATTCCGCCACAAGGGATGCGCACGTAGGACCGAATGTGAAACGCTGAGGGACTCTTTGTGTCCAGACGCCTTGTCGATCCACTGACAGGTTGAAGGGGTTGAGCCGAAGTCTTGATTGTAGATCTCAACTTCATTGACGACGAGAGCCAGACTGGCGAGACACCACCCGTCGCTCCCTTCCTTTTTTATGTATAGCGTCTCAATGTTCGCCAAGTCACTCACGCCGTCGAGGAGCAGTTCGTAGGTGAATTCATCGCTGCGTTCGAAATCATTACGTCCGTAGTCGAGCCAGGTGGAATTGGCGCCGTTGAGGGCCACCATAATGTCGTCCTCCGTGCCAGCATCCGCGACATTCGCGGTCCGCAAACGGAGCTGGAGGCGCGAGACTTTTCGTCCATCAAGAGTAGCGAAACAGCTGGTATAAGACGATTCCCCGGACGCATTGAACGCGCGTAGCCGATAACAGTACCGCGTATCGGGACTGAGTCCGCGGTCAAGAAAATCAGACTGCCCAGTGAAAGGAGGCCGGGAGGCAATCAGTATGCCTGGATCGCTCTCCGCGAGAGCGCGATAGAGTTCATAGCCTTGTTCGTACAACGACCGGTCCGTCAATCTGATCGTCAATGAAGAGGTTGTTCTGCTGACCGGTCCCGTCACGACGGGTTGGCGAGGAGGGTATCCCGGTTGTTCCGGTGGAAGCCCACCACCACCGCCACCACCGGTTATCACCCCCGTGATTGGGTTTACATTGGTTGTGACGATCATACACAATGCTATCGATGCGGTAGCAAGAGTGATCGCCAAGGAAGCGATTGCCGTGATCGCCGTGGTTTTTGTCACATGAAGTTTTCTATTCATAAACTGTCTCCTTCTTGGAATTGAACTGTCATTGGGAAAAAACGGCGGAAGCATTCGGGAGGGCGCTGGCGATGCCAACAGGAGTCCTCCGCCCTCTTCCGCCCGTTCGTTAGTGGCAGTCGAACAATGGCGAGTCGCAGATATTCGCCGGACACGTTGTGAGGCGGTTGTCCACGTAACATCTGATCTCATTCAATGGCTGGCTGGTCGCGCAAGGGGTGGATGAGGTGGCTCGGTAACGACTGGTCTTTCCTTGTTGATAGACAACGCCATTACAAGCGCGAACCACGTAGCCGATCTCTGTGGTGTACGTGGTATTACTGAAATACACCGTCTCAATTTGGTTCGCTGGCAGGGCGAACGACTGGGTTGCCGCGGACCCGAGCAGGGTCGTGATAATGCCAAACATCCGTAAAGTTTTCGTGAGTGTCATGATTTTTCTCTCTTCCTTTGGTTAGGTCCGCTCCGTTGCCTGAGCGATGAAGCGGACAAGTTGCTGTTGTCAGGCGGCGGTTACATTCTTCGATTTGCGGTCGAGCAGGGGAAGCGAATTCGTCGTCTTAATCGTGGCTTTCTGGTTGCGTCCATGCGTGTTCTCCGTTGCTGGCAGTCCATCGCAACTTCGTTGCCAACGTCATCGTGGTGCTCCTGTCATATTGGTGAAGTAACTACATGTTACTTTTTTCTCCTTGTAAGGCGTGACGCAGGGGCGTTACGAAGTGACACGGTGGGAGACACGGATGTCAGAGACGGGGAAAACCGGAGGAATTTTGAGGGGATAGGGTGGGGGACGAAAGCGAGGAAAAAGGATCACGGCGATTGCCGCACGCCTGAAAGAATTCAGTCTCCCTTTATGAAGGGGGGGCCTAGCACCACTGCTGTGAACACGATTGAAGTTGCCTTTTGGGCGCAATATAGCGGTTTATTTGGGAATATTGAAAAAAGAAATCGTAACCGACATGTAGAGAAATCACAAATTGAGCACTTTTGTCGACTGTCG
>JABFSC010000359.1 GCA_013140885.1 Deltaproteobacteria bacterium
GTGTTGTTGTGTCTGGTATTTTTAGGAAGCGGGCTGTTCCTCTCGCGGCTCCTACCAACGGCTTTGTCGCCAGAGTCCACAAGCGTGGACCCACTGTCGAGCGCATACGAGCGCGCGTTTGGTGACCTGCGGCAGGGCCATCTGGACAAGGCACTCGCCGCCTTTCAACAGTTGGTGGCACTGCCAAACAACGCACTCGGTCTTGGCTATGACGGCCTCGCCGCGATTTACTTCGCCAAGGGACAACTGACCGACACAAAAACCGCGCTCCAACAGGCAACCGCCAGGAACCCGCGCAGTGTGATGGCGCTGGTGATCCGTGGGGACCTCGCCTTCTCAATGGGGGACCAAGAACAAGCGACGGCGGCCTATCTTCAAGCGACACAGAGCGAAAGCGGACAAGGATGGCAAGCGGCGACCGCGTATAACGCGCTCGGAGTCAGTTACGTTGTTGAAGGAGGAACCGACAAGGCGCACGACGCCTTTACCCGTGCTTTCCAGGAAGATGCCCAAAGCGTCGAAGCGGCAAGCAATCTCGGCTATCTTGCTTGGATCACAGGAAACGCGACCGAAGCGAAACAATGGCTGGAAAAAGCACAAGCGCTCAACCCGGGAGATGAGACGACACGGACATTGTTTGCATGGATCACAGCGAACGGAGTCCTCTCCACACAAGCATCGAGCGCCAAAAAAATTCTGCTCGTCCCCTTTGGCATTGGTGGCGGCAACTTGCGCAGACTGGGAGAAGGTGAGGCGCTTGCCTGGCAACTCGCTCAAGCTCTCACCGGAACCTTCGCCGTCGAGATCGCGAACCACGAGGCGCTTGCGACCCTCACCACCGAAGATTTCGCGCAGACCATAAAGAATTTCCGCAAGCTCGCCAAAGACCACAACGCGACCCATCTCGTATGGGGAGAATACCAACGGCTGGGTTCACAACTCAATGTCTTTGGGCAGATTATGAGGACGGAGGCTGGAACGCCCCAGCGATTTAGCGTCGTTGCTGATGGGACGACGACAGCAATGACCACCGCGGCCCAGAACGCCGCAGAAAAAATTCTTGCGTCCCTCGAAAAATAAAAGGAATCACGTATGCACTACTCCTCTCGTTTGGCTGGAATCCTCATCTCGTCGTTGCTCATTGCCGCTGCCGCTCCGCATGTCGGAGGCGTGGCGCTTGGACAGACGGAAAAAGTCCCCGTGATCGTCCAAGACTTCGCAAACCAGGGAGGTGAGTCCGCGCGCTGGGATTTTCTTAAAAAAGGGGACGGACCGTCCTCCGATCCCATTAGCAACGGACTGCTGGAACGGCTGAACAGCGCTCTGGAAAAAACAGAGACCCTCACCGTCGCGAAGACCTTTCGGGGGCCAAAAGTACCCGGATTATCACCCGGCTCCACCTCTCCCGCTGGATCTCCACTCGCGCTCGGAGCACCACGATTCATCGTTTCTTGTTCGGCAACGATGAACGGAGATATTGTCACGATTGAAGTCCGGTTGATCGACCCCAACACCAAGAAATTGATCAAAGCCACGACGGTGGAAGGCCGACCGGAAGATATCCAAGAGGAAATCAGCGGACTCTTGGACCCGCGCCAGGGAGTTCATTCCGCTGGTCACGATAGTGTGGCGGAACAAACCTTGCGCACGGCGATTACGAAAGCCGCGACCTGGATTGGCGTCAATACCCTGGAATCGGTCATGGTGAAAGCAGGAGCAACAAAAGTCAAAGAAGGCCCCTCACTGCAAAGCGCCACGCTCGCCACCGTACGCCAGGGCACGGTACTGAAAAAAGTCAGCCAGGAAGGCGAATGGATTCAGGTTCGCCTTGAGAATGGTGAGCGGGGATGGGTCTATCGCGAGCTAGTTGAGTAAGCCACTCACTTTACGCGAAAACACGGAGGCGCAAAGATTACCTACCCCTCCGCGTCTCCATGTTCCCCAGCCTTCCATGAGAGCCACCGCTCAATCTCGATCCGGGTCCCGGCTAAACGATGGGGTACGAATAGGGTGACCGAAACTGATTTGCCCTTTGTCGATGCGGAGGCAAAACCCGCACCCAGGGCTATTACAGGCCCAGAGTTTGAACGGGATGTCGTTCCCTTGCGGTCCATAATCAGACAGCGGGAGGAGCACTCCTTTGTGACACCGTTGACAGCGTGGCCATTCTTTTCCAGGCATGAGCAATCTCCTTGTGTGTCTGTTGGAGTAAGGGCTCCGCGCTCCTACTCTTCTTTCATCCGTAACGCGGCCGGAATCCCAGGGTCTTTCATCACCGGGGCTCCGCCTTGATTCGGGTCCAGAAAAGCGAGGACCCTCTCTCCAGAGGTTTTATTCATCCATCTTCGCAGGCGTTGTTCAAGAAACAAGCGAATATGATGCTTGCGCTGGAAAAGTTCCACCACCTCTTCGGCGCTCCGGCCCGTGAGCGGTGGAGCTTCGGGTGGTTTTTTGCGGCGGCGTTTTCTCGCGGCGGAACGAGGAGGTTGTCGCGCGGGAACCGGGTGATACGCATCCCCTTCCTTTTGGTAAGCAAGCCAGAGCGAAGACACCCCTTCACGAACAATTCTCAAGGTTTGCGACTCATTTTCCCAGTACTGATGTTGACGGTCACTGCCGTAATAGAGCGTTTCTGAAGGAGAAGACGCACGTCCCATAGATACTCCGTCGGCCCACTCATCACCTGTCCGACTTCTTTCCCACTATAAAGCGCAAACTTTCGGAAAGGAAAGACAGGAGAACCCTTTAATGGGTTTCGCGCAAAATAGACGAAGAAGCAAGGGCATCAGCTAGGATTCAGGCCGTGGCGGTGCGGAGATCCTGGGCTTGCGAATGGTAGGGTTCGGGCAGTTGGCGGCGGACGGCTTGCATCCACAGGCCCTCAAGATTGTAAAATTCTCGCACGCTTTCATAGAACACGTGCACCACGACGTCGCCACAGTCAATGAGCACCCACTGGCCGTGGGGGTAGCCCTCGATGGCGAGCGGGCGAATCTTGGCCTCGGCCAAAGCGTCTTCGATGGCGCGGCACATGGCTTGAACCTGAATGTCGGATCGGCCCGTGCATAGAACAAAATAGTCGGTGAACGAGGTCAATTCACTCACCTCAAGGATGAGCAGGTCGTAGGCTTTTTTATCGAGCGCCGCTTGGGCGCACAGCAGGGCCTTCTGCCAGCTTTGGTCTGCTTTCACTCTGCGCATTCCTCCGGTTGATATAGGGCGTTATCGGCAATGTACGCCGCCACGGGCGCGGGGACGAGATAGCGAATGGATTGGCGTTGACGAAGGAGGGCACGGACTTGGGAAGCGGAAATCTGGAGTCCGTGGATTTCGTGAAACACGAGGGAGTGGCCTGAAGGGTGACGATACATCGTATGCGCGGGATCGTACCAAAGGGCTGCTTGAAGAGCAACCGGAAGTAACTGCTCCGGGAGTGGCGAGACCACGCCTGGACGAGACGTGACAATCAGATGACACAGCGCGGGAATCGTGGCGTAGTCTTTCCAAGTATGGATGTCACGAAACGCATCGAGCCCAACGATAAAAAAGAGCGCGGCCGGATCGAGCGTCCGCCGGAAGTGGCGAATAGTATCGATGGAATACGACGGCCCAGTCCGCTCCAGTTCGACCGCCGATGCCTGAAAGAAGGGATTGTCCGCCACAGCTAGCTCGACCATGCGGAGACGATATGGGGCCGCGACAAGCGTGTCGCCACTGCGATGCGGCGGGCGCGCAGCGGGCACGAAATAGATGCGATCCAGCGCGAAAGTGTCGCGAATTTCCTCGGCGCTACGCAGATGTCCCAAGTGGATCGGGTTAAACGTCCCGCCAAAGATGCCAATTTTCAAGCCACGATCATCAGACGGTGTGTTCACAATGCGAGCGCTCACCCTTTTCCGGCTTTGCCGTTATCCGCGAATCTGACCGTCACCCTGAATGATGTACTTGTAGGTCGTGAGTTCGCGCAGCCCCATCGGTCCCCGCGCATGGAGGCGATTCGTGGAAATGCCCACTTCCGCGCCGAAGCCAAACTCGAAGCCATCGGTGAATCGGGTGGAGGCGTTGGCGTACACGGTAGCGGAATCCACTTCATGAAGAAACCGGCGCACGTGCGAATAATTCTCGCTGACAATCGCGTCGGCGAGACCGGAACCATACGCGTTGATGAAATCCAGCGCTTCATCAAGCGAATCCACGATTTTGACCGAGAGCACCAAGTCCAGATACTCCGTGCGCCAGTCCTCCTCGGTCGCGGCCTTCACTTGTGGAGCAATCTTTCGGGTCCGGTCGCAGCCACGAATCTCCACGCCGGCTTTTTCCAAATCGGCGAAGAGCATAGGGAGAAACCGCGCGGCCACCGACTCGTGCACCAGCAGATTCTCCATCGCGTTACAGACCCACGGACGTTGGACTTTCGCGTTCATGCAAATACGCAACGCTTTCTGAAGGTCCGCCTCGGCATCGACATACGTCTGGCAGATGCCGGAAAAATGTTGAATCACTGGCACGGTGGACCGTTCGGAGATCGCGCGAATCAGCTCTTCTCCGCCACGGGGAATAATCACATCGACAAAGCGGTCCTGGCGCAGCAGCGTGGCCACGGCGTGGCGATCAGTCGAACGAATCGATTGAATCGCCGCCGCAGGTAACCCCGCTTCAACCGCTGCGGCGGTCAAGGTATCGGTAATCGCACTATTGGTGCGAAAGGCTTCCGATCCGCCCTTGAGGATGACGGCATTGCCGGCTTTCAACCCTAACCCGGCGGCATCGGCGGTCACGTTCGGGCGGGATTCATAGATCACACCAACGACTCCCAACGGAATACGAACCTGGCCGATTTCGAGCCCATTAGGACGCCGCCACTGCGTCAGCGTTTCGCCAACTGGATCG
>JABFSC010000063.1 GCA_013140885.1 Deltaproteobacteria bacterium
CCCCTCTTGCCGAGCGCATGCGGCCCCGCACGCTCGAAGAATACGTGGGGCAGACCCGCGTCCTCGGCCCTGGTCGCTTGCTGCAACAGATCATGGAGCGGAAGTCCCTCCCCTCGCTGATTCTCTGGGGACCGCCGGGTTGCGGGAAAACCACGCTCGCCCATTTGCTGGCGAAGACAGTGAATACGCCGTTCGCCGCTTTCTCCGCGGTGTTGTCCGGGGTCAAGGAATTACGACAAATCATTGACGAGGCACGGGACCAGCAGCGACGGCACGGCAAACCGACGTTGCTCTTTGTCGATGAGATTCATCGCTTCAACAAAGCGCAACAAGACGCTTTTCTCCCACATGTCGAGCAAGGGCTCATCATTCTCATTGGCGCGACCACGGAGAACCCCTCGTTTGAGGTGATCGCGCCGCTGCTGTCGCGCACCCGCGTGGTGGTGTTGGAAGCGCTGAACGAAGAGGCGCTCGTGTTGTTATTGAGACGGGCACTTGCCGACGTGGAGCGCGGCTTGGGCGCGCAGCATGTGGCCGCGACGGACGATGCCCTCGGTTTTATCGCGCAGCATGCGCAAGGTGACGCCCGCATGGCGTTAAACACCTTGGAAGTGGCGGCGACCTTAGCCGCGCAGAAGGGGACGACGGAGATTGATCTGTTGTTGGCCGAGGAAGCGGCGCAACACAAGGCGTTACTCTACGATAAAGGCGGCGAGGAGCATTACAATGTCATCTCGGCGTTCATCAAGAGCATGCGTGGCAGTGATCCTGATGCGGCGGTCTACTGGCTCATGCGCATGATCGAAGCGGGTGAGGACCCGATGTTTATCGCGCGACGCATGGTGATCTTCGCCGCCGAGGACGTGGGCAACGCGGACCCGCAGGCATTGTCTCTCGCGATCGCGGCGAAAGAGGCGGTGCACTTTATCGGATTGCCGGAAGGGCGCATTCCCCTGGCACAGGCGGTGACCTATCTAGCTACCGCGCCGAAATCCAACGCGTCATACAAGGCGATGTTAGCTGCGGCGGAGGACGTGAAAAAATACGGCCCGCTGCCAGTTCCGCTCCATCTGCGTAATGCTCCGACCAAACTGATGAAAGGGCTCGGCTACGGAAAGGGCTATCAGTATGCCCATGATTACGAAGGAGCCGCTATCAAGCAGCAGCATTTGCCGGACAAGCTGCGCGAGCGGCGATACTATTTGCCGAAAAGTAAAGAATGAAGAAAATCAAAAGTCAAAGTGCAAAAGTCAAAAGTCAAAAGTGAAAAAAAAGAGCTGAGACTGGAGACTGGAGGCTTGTGACCCGGAGTTTTTTGACCTTGGACCTGAGACCTTGGACTTTGGACTCGTTTCCCCTCGAAACCCGCAAGGAAAGAAAGGACAATGCACATGTCACGCCATACAACGCCAGAACCATTTACGATTAACGTTCCCGACTCCGTCCTGACCGATCTGCGTGAGCGGCTGGACCGGATGCGGTGGCCAGGCGAGGTGCCGCACACCGCGTGGGATTATGGCGCGAACCTGGCCTATATGAAGGAGTTGGTCGAACACTGGCGCACGCGCTACGACTGGCGGGCGCAAGAACGCCAGCTCAATCGCTGGAAACATTTTCACGTCACCATTGACGGCCAGCGCATTCACTACATCCACGAACGCGGCAAAGGACCAAAACCGTTTCCTCTGATTATTACCCACGGCTGGCCAGGGTCGATTGCCGAATTCATGGAAGTCATTGGTCCACTCACTGATCCAGCGGCGCATGGTGGCGATCCCGCCGATGCCTTTGATGTCATCGCCCCGTCGCTCCCTGGCTACGGCTTTTCCGATCCGACACACGAACGGCAAGTCAATATCGTTCGCATCGCTGAGTGGTTCGCCGTGCTGATGACCGATGTCCTTGGCTACACCCGCTACGGCGCGCAAGGGGGAGATTGGGGCGCGATGGTCACGTCCCGGCTGGGATTCGCCGACGCCCAGCATGTCGCGGGGATTCACCTCAATATGGTTGGTGTCGCACCGCATCCGGCCAATCGCCAGAACCTCTCGCCAGCGGAGCAAACGTTCTTGCAATCAATGGACCGATGGCGCGGGGAAGAAACCGGCTATCAGCATATTCAAGGCACCAAGCCGCAGACGTTAGGCTATGGGCTGAACGACTCGCCGGTGGGACTGTGCGCCTGGATCACCGAGAAATTCCGCACCTGGAGTGACTGTAACGGGACTATCGAGAACTCGTATACGAAAGACCAGCTCCTCACCAACATTATGATTTACTGGGTGACGCAGACGATCAACTCCTCGACACGGCTGTACTACGAAGAGCGACATCATCCGTGGCGCATGGGTAAGGACGACAAGGTCACGGTGCCAACGGCAATCGCACTGTTTCCCAAGGAGATCGCCACCCCACCACGTGAGTGGGCCGAACGCGCGTATAATGTCCAGCGCTGGACCCCAATGCCCGCCGGTGGCCATTTCGCGGCGATGGAAAAACCGAAGCTGTTGGTGGACGACGTGCGCGCGTTTTTTCGCGGGGTGCGGTAATAGCGACAGCGGAGGACAACAGCGGACAGTCTCTCGCTCTTTGGTCCACAGAGTGCGAATGTCGAGCAGGTACAAAGCGCCGTGGCTCAATTGCAATCATAATTGAATTACTCGCGAGTGGGATAGAAATGTTTGTTACTAGCGGACAGAAGTTACTCGCGTGCGGACTAGTCGTCATTCTTGCAGCGATGGCGACTAGTCTAGCGGGAGGGGCTGAGATTGAGCGATTTAAGCTAGGAGTTTTCTCCGTTGTCTTGCCTGCGAGTCCTGGTTGGCGAAAGCGGACCACCCCAACTCGTCTTCAGCTCGGTCGTTCACTCGGAAACCCATTTCACACCTTTACCCTTGAAGCCCATGCGTTTCCTCCCGCTCCGGTTCCGCTCGGATCAGTCTCGGAACTGGCAAGTGCCCTTGGCGCGATGGTTGAGAAGAAAGCGCGTACCTCCGAACGCTTTGAACTCATGTCGCACTCTGAGCAAGTCATCAAGCAACTCGGAATGGAGTGCGTGAAATATCATAAATTTTGGAAAGATCGTGGGGCACCCGCGACCCAGTATACAAAACTTGTAACGGTCGCCCAGGGTCTCGTGTGTATTCATCCTGAGTCGCGTAAGCACCTCGTCGAGATTAGCTACTCCACCCGCAATGATTTGGGCGTTGTGCCGGATGAGGCAAAACATGAAGGCGAGAGATTTATCGAATCCTTACAGGCCCAAGTGACTGGGGATGCGCAATAGTGAAACTTTATGTTGCTACCCAACGGCGAGCGGGCAATTGTTGACCTGAGAAAGTTGCGCGATTACTGCTTGAATCCCGACAGTCCAAAAGGCAGACATAAGGCGCGAGTTTTCGCCAGGGCCTTGGGGATCACGGCCACGGAGGCTTTGCTCCTCCGGACAAAGCTGTTGGAAGCCGCGCGGACTGAAGCGGCGCGACGGGGTGAACTTGATCTCTATGGGCAGCGCTACACGATTGATTTCAATATGGAGACAGAAGTCGGAAAAGCGACCGTGCGAAGCGGTTGGATCGTCTTACATGGGAAAACCGCGCCACAGCTGACGACCTGTTATGTTATGAAAAGGAATCGGTAATGGCCAAGCGAAAGATTAAATTGCTGGATACCGTTGCTTTGCTTGAAGACTTGCCGAAACGCAAGCTCAAGTGTGGTGAAGTCGGGACTGTTGTCGAGATTCTGGCACCAGACGCCTACGAAGTGGAATTCTGTGATGACGAAGGGCAAACGTACGCGGAGTTGGCGCTACGGAGTGAGCAGCTCATCGTGCTGCATAATCAGGGCGAATCGCTCAAGATTGTTGCTTAAGGAAAGGATCACTTGATCCCCCTCACCCTAACCCTCTCCCAGCCGGGAGAGGGAATTCGGAACTCGGAACTCAGAGGCTCTCCGGAAACTACCGAACGACTCTGCAATTGGCAAAAGCGTGCCTCGACAAGCTCAGCACGAACGGTAAAACTCCAACGAATACAAGGCATGACCCGTTCACCCTGAGCTTGTCGAAGGGTGAACGGCGGATGAGCAGTAATTTCCGGAGAGCCTCTCAGAACCCGAAACTGGCTAACGTAATGCCATTGAGCCGCTCGCTCCCAGCAAGGGCTTTGCTCATAGTCCCCTTTGCCTGCACTACCCAAGCCGTTACAATTCCTCTCCGCTAGTCACGACAAAGGGGGACCTCATGTTGCACGATGCCACGCCTCAATACGATGTGCTCATCCACGATGATCGCATCCACAACTCACTCTACACCGATGCGCGAGTGTTCGAGGACGAGCTGGAGCGCATTTTCTATCGCGGCTGGGTCTTTATTGGTCACGAGAGCGAAGTGCCACAATCTGGCGACTTCTTGACCCGTGTCATCGGACGACAACCCGTGATTCTGGTGCGTGGGAAGGATGGCAGCTTCTCGGTCTTGCTCAATCGCTGCGCGCACCGGGGCTCGACCGTGTGCACTGTCGAACAGGGCAACGCGAAGGTATTTACCTGCCCCTATCATGGCTGGACCTACGATCTGGCGGGCTCGTTGTTGAGTGTGTCCCATCCGGGCGGATTCGATCAGGCTTTTGATAAGCGCAAGAATGGCCTCACCCGCGCCGCGCATGTCGAGAGCTATCGCGGGTTCATTTTCGCCTGTCTCAATCCGACGTCTGTTTCATTAGCCCAACATCTGGGCATCGCCACGAAACTCATTGATCGCGCCTGTGACCTGTCTCCCGAAGGAGAGATCGAACTCACCGCTGGTTGGGTCCGTCACCGCTACAGCGCCAACTGGAAGATGCTGCCGGAAAACGATACCGACGGGTACCATCTTGGCTTCACCCACG
>JABFSC010000233.1 GCA_013140885.1 Deltaproteobacteria bacterium
CGTGCGCGCCACACTGACCAAAAAAGACCTCACCAACGAACGGATTATCGTCACGGCTGGGCCGAATGCCGAACCCATTGATCCCGTGCGGTTCATCACCAACCGTTCGACCGGCAAGATGGGATTCGCCATGGCCCGTGTCGCCTGGCGCAGAGGAGCGGAAGTGACGTTAGTCAGTGGCCCGACCTCAATGTCTCCCCCACGCGGAGTGCGTTTCTGTTCGGTGCGCACGGCGTTGGAAATGCAACAAGCCGTGCTTGCCTCATACGACAATGCCACGATGGTGATCTCCGCCGCCGCGATCGCGGATTATCGCCCCGCTCATGTCGCGCCGCAGAAGATCAAAAAACAGGATGGCGCGTTCGTCATCGAAATGACCCGCAATCCCGATATTCTCGCGGGCTTGAGTCAGCGGAAAGGCAATCGCATGCTCGTCGGCTTCGCCACGGAAACCGAGAATGTCCTGCAAAACGCGGTGGGCAAACTTCAACGGAAAAACCTCGACATGATCGTGGCGAACGATGTCACCCAAGAAGGGGCTGGCTTCGCCCATGACACCAACATCGTCACTTTAATTGACCGGAGTGAACGGATGGAAACCCTGCCGCTGATGAGCAAGGACGAGGTCGCCCATACGGTTTATGATCGCTTGCTCGCGCTACGGAAAGGAAGCGGGGAATCGGCGAATCAGCGAATTGAGGACGGGCATTAGGATTCATGCCGAAGAAGCTGCTTCATTTCCGGCGGTAGGCGCTTGATCTTGCCCTGATTATCGACGCACGCATGCTGCGTGTGGCCTTCGGCGAGGAGGGTCGCGTCAGAAGCGCGAGTGATCCGGTAGCCAAAACGGGTACTCGCGCCGCCGACTTCTTCAATCGTTGTGGTGATGAGCAACTCGTCATCAAAACGCGCGGGCATCCAATACCGACAAAACGCCTCACGCACGGGAAAATGCACGCCCTCGGCTTCGAACTCTTGGTAAGGCTTACCGAGCGCGCGTAAGAGTTCCACCCGGCCCACCTCGAACCACGGAAGAAAGGCCGAGTGGTGCGCCATGCCCGCCTGGTCGGTTTCGGCGTAGCGGACGCGGACTGTAGTCGTAGAGGATGTGGGCATTGGGAGTGCAGTGGGAATTGGGATTTAGGCGTTGGGATTTAGGCGCTAGTGGGAAAAGGAAAAGAATGAGGCGCGCATGCGGTCATAACCGGAAAATCGGAGATTCATCCTCCTCCCCTCCCAAATCCGAAATCCCAAATCCCAAATCCCAATTCCCAGCGTCTACTTCGCCTTCCAATTCGGCTTCCGTTTCTCCGCGAACGCGGTGGGGCCTTCTTTCACATCTTCCGAGCGCATCATCTCGGCAGTCGCCGAGTAGGAACCAGCCAACGCTTGGTCTAAGGGAAGACCGAGTCCCATCATCGCCGCTTGTTTGGTCGCGCGAATGGACAAAGGGGCGCATTCGAGAATCTCATTCGCCCAGCGTTCCGCTGTGGCCATCAAATCCTTCAGCGGCACGACTTCATTGACAATCCCCAGTCTGAGTGCTTCTTGCGCGGTCATGTGTCGCCCGGTGAGCATATAGCCCATCGCAATTTTCAAGGGGATTTGTCGAGGCAACCGGTGCACCCCACCGGCCATCGCCGCCAATCCCACCCGCGGCTCCGGCAATCCCAAGCGGGCATGGTCAGCGGCAATAATGATGTCGCAAGCCAAGGCCATTTCAAATCCACCACCTAAAGCGAAACCATTGACCGCGGCAATCATTGGTTTCCACACATCCGTGCGATCGGTAATCCCCCCAAACCCACCTTTCGGACGTGGACCCGTCGGCATCCCTCTTGAGGCGGTATACTTGAGGTCATTGCCGGCGGAGAACGCGCGTTCGCCCGCGCCAGTAAGAATGATCACCCAGATATTCTCATCGGCAACGGCATCATCCCATATCGCGGACCATTCCGCTGTCGCAGGCGGATGAACGGCATTCATACTTTCCGGTCGGTTCATGGTAATCGTCGCGATGCGCCCCTTCTTCTCATACTTGGCGAACTCGTAGGCCATAGTGCTTCCTCCTTTATCTCTTCAACGCCGCGCGGTGGTGTCTGGTCCGGCCCGACGCGGTTGGATAGTACCGTTCAGGCATGGTAAAAGCAACAAAAATGCCGCCCGTACTCCTCCCACTTCTCGGTCAGATCGCGATCATCACTGGTGCCAGCCGTGGCATTGGTCGCGCCATCGCCCTGCGCCTTGCTCATAGTGGGGCAACGCTTGTTCTTGCCGCTCGCGATGAACAAGCGTTGCGCGAAGTCGCCCAGCTCATCCATGCGAACGGAGGAACCGCACTCGTTGTGCCGACTGACGTGACCGTGGATGAACAACTTGCCGCGCTGGTCGATCAGACACTCGCGCATTATGGCCATATCGACATGCTCGTGAACAACGCGGGGGGCGGCCCGCCACGAACGCCGATCATCAAAGCGCGACTCGCGGACTGGGAATGGACGTTGCGCGTCAATCTGTGGGCGACGATGGTGCTGAGCAAACTCGTGCTGCCAGGGATGATCGAACGTCAGCGGGGGGCGATCATCAACATCTGCTCGCTCGCGGGCCTAACTGGCAAAGCGGGCGAAGCCGCATACGCCGCCGCGAAGTTCGGCGTGCGGGGCTTCACGCAGTCGTTATTCGACGAAGTGCATGAGCATGGCATTAAGGTGTCGAGTATTTTCCCTGGCTATGTCGATACCGCCCTAATTCCACCGAATCGTCGCGTTGATCGCGGCAAAATGCTCCGTCCAGAAGATGTGGCGGAGGCGGTGCACGGCGTTGTCATGTCCTCGGCCCGGTCCTGTCCAGTCGAAGTCATGCTTCAGCCACAGCGAGACCCGTTCAAGACGTGAAACAATGAATCTCATCAACAAAGTCGTGCTCATCACTGGTGGTGCCAAACGGGTTGGCAAGGCGATGACCCATGCGTTCGCCGCCCGTGGCTGCAAGCTGGTCGTTCACTATCACACCTCGCACCATGAGGCGGAACAGACCATTCTGGAACTTCGCGCCGCTGGCCATGACGCCATAGCCGTGCAAGCGGATGTCACCCAAGAAGCCGAAGTGGAGCGGATGGTCGAGACCGCCGTCGCGCGCTTTGGTCGCATTGACGTGCTCGTCAACAACGCCGCCGTTTTCTTTCGTACCCCCATCGACACGCTCTCAGTTGAAGAATGGGAGCAGATGCTCGACGTGAACCTCACGGGGACGTTTCTGTGCGCGCAAAAGATTGGCCCGCGCATGCGCGAGTGGGGTTGGGGACACATTATCAATATCGCCGACATCGCGGGCCAACGGCCGTGGGCGGATTATATCCCCTACTCCGTGTCAAAGGCGTGTGTGCTGACGCTCACGCAGGGGCTCGCCCTCGAACTCGCGCCAGAAGTGATGGTCAACGCCATTCTTCCTGGCCCGGTCCTTTTTCAAGACGATACGCCCGAACCCGTTCGTCAACGTGAGATTGAGAAAACCCTGGTGGAACGCGCCGGCACTCCAGAAGAAGTGGCGGCGCTGGTGGTTTTTGTCGCGGAATCCGAGTACAGCACCGGCGGTTTGTTCCATGTAGACGGCGGCAGAGCGCTCGCCTAAAGTACGAAGCTCATTTTTCGACATGGCACATCCACGTTTCGCACTTCCCACGCCGCCGCCCACATGGTCGGAGATTTTCGGCAACACTAACCCGGTTGAGGTCGAGATTGGCCCAGGAAAAGGGGGATTCCTCCTTGCCCTGGCGCGCCACACTCCAGAACGGAATTTCTTTGGCGTCGAAATCTTGGGCCGCCGCGCCTCGCGGTTAGCGGCGCTCATCGAACGCGATGGGCCCGCCAATGTCATTGCTGTTCATGCCAACATCACGTGTTTGCTTCCATTGATGATTTGGCCAGCATCGGTCAGCGCGTATCATCTGTATTTTCCCGACCCGTGGTGGAAGCGCCGCCATCACAATCGTCGCTTGTTTCAGACCGACTTCGCGATGGCGTTGGCGCGCACGCTCGTTCCTGGTGGAAAAATTTTCCTGGCTTCGGATGTGGAAAAATACTTCGCGGAAATTGTTGGACAGTTCACGACCGTGCCGGAGCTGACGCGGTTCGCGTGGGAACGAGATCAAGTCAATCGTCGCGGCAAACTGCTTTTCACCGATTTTGAGCGCAAATATCGGCACGAGGGGCGGGCGTTGTTTTATACGGGGTTTCGGAAGGGAGAAGAAGGAAAGTAAGCGTTCAGCCGTCAGCTATCAGCGTTCAGCAAAACAAGGAAGAGTTACTTGGTCCCCCTCACCCTAGCTCTCTCCCAACCGGGAGAGGGGACCTTGAAGCAGGCTCGCTGCCATTATTGAGCTTGGGAAAATGCTAGCTCACTACTTTTTTCACGAACTCCACGATCCGCCGCGCGCTGAGGCCATGCGCGTCGAGCAGTTCTTCTGGCTTGCCGGAACGAGGCACTTCGGTCACCGCGATTTTATGCACCCGCACGCCGTGGAGCGCGACGGCGTTCAATACCGCATCCCCAAGTCCACCATCCGCGTAGTGATCCTCAACAACCACTAGCGTGTTCCGCGTCTGCGTCGCCGCTTGCAAGAGTCCTTGGCCATCAATGGGTTTCACCGAGTAGGCGTCGATCACACGGATATTGATGCCAGCGGCTTTGAGGGTGTCGCTCGCGGTCAGTGCTTCATGCAGCGTTACCCCCGCCGCCACGACCGTGAGGGCATCCTTCGCGCTGGAACGCACGACTTTGCTGCCGCCAATGGGAAACTCTTCCGTATTGGCGTAGAGCACGGGCGTCGCTGGCCGTGAGGTGCGGATATAGGTTGCACCCTTCAGGCCGGCTGCCGCCGCGACCAGGCATTCCGCCGAAACAGCATCCGACGGATAGAGCACCGTTGAATTGGGAATCGCCCGCATCATCGCCAGGTCTTCGAGTCCCATCTGTGAAGGTCCATCCTCACCAATCGACACGCCGCAGTGCGACCCCACATACGTAATGGAAATGCCCGACACCGCGGCCATGCGAATGTTATCAAACGCACGAGTCAGGAACGCGGCAAAGGTCGAAACGAAGGGAATTTTGCCACACGCGGCGAATCCCACCGCCGCGCTGACCATATTCTGTTCGGCGATGAAGCTCTCGAAGAACCGTTCCGGATGCGCGTCCTTGAATTTCTCGGCGAAGGTTGAATTCTTAGTATCGCCATCAAGCGCCACCACCAGCGGATTCACGGAACCCAGTTTCGCCAATGCCGTTCCGTAAGCCGCGCGGGTCGCGACTTTCTCGCCAAGTTGATAATCCGGCGCGGGATACGGTGCGACGGTCCCAACGGTGCGGACCGCACCCGCCGGTGGAGTCGTCACATGAACGGTACCGCCACTGCCGTTCAGCGGCAGTTCTTGCAACGCCTTGTCGAGTTCCTCGCCTTTCTTCAGCGGCTTGCCATGCCATCCTTCTTTATCTTCGAGAAACGAGATGCCTTTCCCCTTGAACGTGCGCGCGACAATCATGGTCGGATGATTCTTCACGGTTCGCGCCGTATCGAGCGCCGCGGTGACCTCTTGCAGATTGTGGCCATCGACGGACACCGCATGCCAGCCAAACGCGGCGAAGCGCGCGCGATAGACTTCGACATCATGGTTGTACATCGTGCGCTGACTCTGACCGAGACCGTTGACATCAATGATGCCAACCAGATTGTCGAGTTGGTAGTGTGACGCCAACGCCGCCGCTTCCCACACGCTCCCCTCGGCGATTTCGCCATCGCCAAGCAGCACATAAACTCGAGCGCTCAGCTTATCGAGATACTTGCCATTGAGTGCCATGCCTACGCCAACCGACAACCCCTGCCCCAATGATCCCGTCGCCGCGCCAACCCAAGGAATGCGTGGGGTGGGATGTCCTTCGAGGTCACTGGTGATTTTTCGCAACGTGTCCAGTTGTGAGACCGGCAACGCGCCCGCCTCCGCCAGCGCCGCGTACAACACCGGAGCCGCATGGCCTTTTGAGAGAACGAACCGGTCGTTCTGTGGATGCGCGGGATTCTTGGGGTCGAAGCGCATCGTATGAAAAAACAGCGCCGCCATCAGTTCCGCGGCGGACAGGCACGAAGTCGGATGGCCAGAGCCGGCTTCCGCGGTTGAGCGCAAGGAGTGAATGCGCAATTTGCGCGCGGCGGTTTGCAGGGTGGCGATATCTTGAGCTGAGGTCACGATTTGATACTCCTACTTTCTCGTGGACACAAATAGCAAGGGCACGGCGGACCGTGCCCTTGCACCACTTGGATCACTACGTCGTGGAACGCAGTGTCAGGCAACACCCCCAGGGAATGGGGGAAAGATACTCAATTGCAAGCGCTCATGGAGCATGCGCGCTGAGGTCACGCCGAGTGCGCCGTGCGTAACCCGCAGAATTCTTCGTAATCAATCAGCTCGGTGATTTTCGGATGATCGCTGCACACCAAGCAGTTAGGATCGCGTCGCAGCTTGAGCACACGCACTTCACTGCTCAGGGTATCGAAGTGCATCATGCGACCAATGAGCGGTTTGCCCGCGCCTAGAATGAGCTTCATTGCTTCCAGCGCCTGCATGCAGCCCACGAGTCCAGGTAATACGCCAAGGACGCCGGCTTCCGCGCAGCTTGGCGCGGCCCCCGGCGGCGGTGGCTCTGGGAACAAGCAGCGATAGCACGGCCCGCGGTCTGGATAGAAAACGGTCGCTTGTCCCTCGAACTGGAAGATCGAGCCATCCACCAGCGGCTTCTTCGCCATCACGCAGGCATCGTTAATCAGGTAGCGCGTGGGGAAGTTATCGCAGCCGTTAATCACGATGTCGAAGTCCTTGATGATCCGCATCACGTTTTCCGACGACAGCCGCTCATTAAACGGAATCACCTTGATGTCAGGATTGAGCGCGTTCAGTGTTTTCTGCGCCGATTCCACTTTGGGCATCCCGACACGATCATTGGTGTGGAGGATCTGCCGTTGCAGATTGCTCATATCGACGGTGTCGTTATCAATAATACCGATGGTGCCCACCCCAGCGGCGGCGAGATAGAACGCCACCGGAGAACCAAGACCGCCCGCGCCAATGCACAGTACCTTCGCGTCGAGCAACTTCGCTTGCCCTTTTTCCCCAACTTCGGGGAGCGTGAAGTGGCGCGCGTAGCGGGTGATTTGCTCCTGCGTGAATTGACGGTCCGCGACCCACTTATATCCAGCATTCTTCCATGAGGTGTAACCGCCGGACATGGAAGTCACCTTCTCATAGCCCATTTCCTTCATGGTCCGGGCCGCGATCAACGAACGCACGCCACCGGCGCAATAGGCGATGATCGGGGTGCTCTTATCGGGCACCGCTTCCTCGACGCGCATTTCAAGAAACCCACGCGGCAGGGACAGGGCTCCGTCCAGATGGCCTTCGCGGTATTCTTCGCGTTCACGCACATCAAGCAGTATCCAGTTCTCGCCTCGTTCGATGCGGTTTTTCACCTCATCGATCGCCACTTCAGGAACGATTCGACGCGCTTCTTCCATCAGTTCTTTATAGGTTTTTGTCATATCATCCTCGTTTTCGGCTCGCGGCTCCGTGGGGAGGCTTAGGAAATCAACGCCCTTTGGTCCGTATCCTTGTAGCTTTCCAACATTTGCACCATCAACGAATCGCGCCCGCCCTCGGCCAACGCATGCGAGCGATTCATCAACACCTCTTTGGGTTCAATGAAATCAGCACGGGTGTAGCCCCATATCCGCGGATGCACGTACGTGTCCATCCGAATGGCGTCACACGGACACGCTTCCACGCACATACCACAGTAAATACAGCGGAGCGTATCGATCTCGTAGCGCACTGGGAACTTCTCGACGGCGGGATCCGGATGCTCACCGGCTTCGATGAAAATGCAGTTGGCGGGACAGGCGGTCGCGCACAGGTAACAGGCTGTGCAGCGCACCGAATTGTCTTCCTTGAGCGTCAGGCGGTGACTGCCGCGATAGGTATCGGGATACCGTTTGCGCTCTTCGGGATACTGCGTGGTGTATGCCGCTTTGGTCTTCTCGGCGAACCCCAGGGAATGGAGGGTATGCAGGGACATATTGCGAAGAAAATGGAACGTCGTCACGCTTAATCCCCGGAGCACTTCCGGGACGTAGAGACGCTCCCACAACGTCATGTCATTTTTTCGTTTCATGGGTTCTCTGACTACTCGTCAAGTTAAAGTGAGGTCGGTGAAATTGCGGTGGTCACTATATGGAGCAAGCTCGCTTTGTCAAGGCAGTTCAGTGGAATCTGGGCTTGCCCGCGCCTCCCTGATTACTGTCCGGCAGCCCCGTTTCCGTCAATTTGAAGTCCAGCATATCGCGCAGGCGGTCGGCCCGCTCCACCAGCGGTCGGACTTCGAGCAAGCTCTGTTTCTCGATTGGTGAAAAATCGAGATGAAAGGCGAAAAAGTTAACGAAGAAGTCATCGTCGACGTTGGGGTCGGAAAGGAATTTTTGCACCTGCTCGTTTTTCTTCAGATACTGGGTCAGCAAGTCGTGCAACCCCTGACGGCGGCCAGCATCAAGCTCTTCCTTGAGCGGCGGGTCCCATTCGACACGCGCTTGACGATACCCTTCCGTGAACACTTCTTCACGAATCTGGTACCGTCGCAGCCCTTGTAACAGGATGTTGAACCGGCCATCCGGCAGTGGTGATATCCGTACCATTTCGCCCGCGCATCCTATGGAAAACACTTCGGGATTCCCTTCGTATTGTTCCTGCCAATTCCCCCGCAGGAGCGCCATGCCGATGAGTGGGGGGCTTTGGGATTCGGTGTCGCGCACCATTTTGCGGTAGCGTGGCTCGAAAATATGCAGGGGCAACATCACTTGGGGAAACAGGACCACATTTGGCAATGGGAAGATTGGAATCAGGGACGGTAGTTCCGCCATAATCGCCTCGCTTCTATCGGAAAGAGTGAGGGCAGCAAGCTCTAAAGGTCAACGTTAGGCGAGTCCCAAGTCATGCTGCAACTGTTTGACCGAGGGGCGCCGCTTCACGCGTTCGCTCCACGCCAGCACGTTGATGAGCCGTGAAGGAATCTCCACTCCCAGTTTGGGTAGTTGTAACAACCGGGGAACTAACGCTAAATCCGCCAGGGAAAACGTGCCGCTTATGTATTCCTTTCCCTCCAGATGGCGCTCCAAGAATTCCAGCACGCGCCCTAAATCCGCGCGGTAGCGCTGTACGCGCTCTTGATCGATTTGCTCGGCGGGCTTGCGCAACTCCGCCGCGAGCAGGCCACCCTGCGCGGTGAACGAGTTATCCGCGAAATCTTCTAGAGTACGGACACGTGCTCGCGCACCGGAGTCCTCTGGTAACAATGGGGGAAGAGGATATTCGTCATCGAGATATTCATTGATGATCGTCGAGTCGTAGATGACCTCATCTTCATCGACGAGCACCGGCACTTTGCCGTAGGGATTCAGACGGAGGAATTCTGGGGCTTTTTGTTCATTCTTTGTCAAATCAACGAAGATTTTTTCATACGATAGGTCTTTTTCCGCCAGGACCAGACGCACTTTTTGGCAATAGGGGCTTTGCGGAAAATCATACAGCTTGATCATGAGTAGTCTCCTCTGTAAACGCGCAGGCAGTGTAGAAGAAAAGCTCCACCCTGGCAATGCAAAAATGCCCTAAATGCGGGGGCCCGTTTCCTCATTCCGAAAAATTTGTCACACTCCGCCTCCATGAATGGTCAATTTTCACTCATGCGGTCACAACTCGCTGGCCTGGAGGTCGGAGATGGAATCCCGGTCCGCATCATGGGCGTGTTGAACGTCAGCCCAGAGTCCTTCTATCAAGGATCGGTCCACGACAACCCCGCGCGGCTGATCGCGGCGGCCCGCGCGATGGTTGATGCAGGAGCCCATATCATTGACATTGGGGCGATGTCCACCGCGCCATACCTCAAAACCTTGATTTCCGCGGAGGAGGAAACGGCGCGGTTGTCGTGGGCCGTTCGGGCCGTCGCGGCCCAGGTGTCCGTGCCGGTGTCCGCTGATACCAAGCGTGCCAGCGTCGCCCACGCCGCGCTCGCTGGTGGCGCGCGGATCATCAATGATGTCAGTGGCCTCAAGCACGATCCCGCGATGGCGACGCTCATTGCCGCGTCTGGCGCCGGCGCGATCCTCATGGCCAGTGAGCCGGTGCCTCGCTCTGGGCCGCCGCTGGAACGCACCCTCCACGCCTTGCGCGAAAGTGTCGAGATCGCCACGCAGACGGGGATGATCCGATCACATATTGTGCTGGACCCTGGGATTGGGTTTTTTCGTCAGCCAGGAATCTCATGGGATGAATGGGATTGTCTGGTGTTGCGTGAACTGGGTCAGTTACGGCAACTCGGGTTTCCGCTGCTCGTTGGGGCTTCACGGAAATCATTTATCGGAAAAATTCTTGACCAAGCGAATCCGACGGACCGCCTGATTGGCTCGGTTACCTGCGCGGCGATCGCCGTCTACAACGGTGCGCATATCGTTCGTGCGCATGACGTGAAGGAAACGGTCGAGGCTGTGCGCATGGCCGAGCGGTTACGCCCAGTGTTGCCGCTGGTGGGTTCAATCGGGTGATAACAACAGGGTTGCTAAGTGTGGCACGGAGTCCGCGACGAACCAGGGTGCGTACTCACGCATCCCCTCCGCGTCGAATCCCCACGTCACTCCGCAGGTTGTGACACCAGCCGCTTGCCCAGTCGCCATGTCAATACGCGAATCACCGATCAGCAGCGTCGCGGCGAGGTCGATCCCAGTCCGCCGTTGTAAGTCATGGACGCCTAGCGGGTCGGGTTTCCGCGCGGGGAGCGTGTCGCCACCGACAATGGCTCCAAAGAAGTCCGCTAATCCAAGTCCAGTGAGAATAGTCCGGCTTGGGACTTCCGGCTTGTTCGTGAGGACTGACAACGTGATGCCTTGCGCATGGGCGGCGGCAAGCAGTTCGCGTATGCCTGGGTACGAGTGGGTATGGTCGAGCAAGTGCGCGGTGTAATACTCCATGAACAAAGAGAACCCGTGTGGCACGAGGTCGGCCCGCTGTTGCCCAAGGGCACGCGCGACGAGCACCCGCGCGCCGTCACCAATCAACTGTTGGACTTGTGGCACTGTCAAGGTAGGCAGCGCCAGCGCCGCCAGCATGGAGTTGGTCGCCGCCGCCAAGTCCGTCTTGGTATCGACGAGCGTGCCATCAAGATCGAAAATCAGATGCGCGAAGCGTGGCATGGATAAAAAAAGGGCATGGAGACTCTCCATGCCCTTGGAACCCTATTGCGGAAACGTGGAAATTTACGCGGAGAAGGATGACCCACACCCGCAGGTGCGGTTGGCATTGGGGTTGACGAACTTGAAGCCCGCGCCGTGGAGTCCGTTGACGTAATCAATGACGGTGCCGTACACGTATTGCTGGCTAATGGGATCGAGGAAAAGTCTGACTCCACCTTGCTCAATAATAATGTCGTCTTCCCGGGCGCTTTCATCAAGGCTGAGATTGTATTGGAATCCAGAGCATCCGCCACCGACGATAGCGATGCGTAGACCGCCATCTTTCACTCCATCGCGGGTCATTACCTCTTTCACCTTCTCAACGGCGACGTCGGTCAACATCAGCGCGGTGCCCTCTGGGGCGCGGAGTGTGATTTCTTCTTCGTGGTGCATTTCGTGATCCATTCTGGCGGGACCTCCTCATGGCGGTAACAATGTCCGTTCAGAGATAAGGACTTCCCCTTATCGAGTCAATCCCTACAATTCTTATGAAAGCAGGAGTCTTCATTTTCCATGC
This sequence comes from Deltaproteobacteria bacterium, assembly GCA_013140885.1. Taxonomy (GTDB): domain Bacteria; phylum Desulfobacterota; class Binatia; order Bin18; family Bin18; genus JABFSC01. The sequence goes on from JABFSC010000233.1 coordinate 11,838, forward strand.
ACTCGTTAGAAACGCGAATTCATACGCAAGCCGCCGCCTTGGGGTTCACTCTCTGTGGATTCACCCGCCTCTCCCCGTTACCGCGAGAAGAGTTTCTCACGTCCTGGCTCGCGGCAGGAAACGCTGGGGAAATGCACTACCTCGCGCGGCACCCTGAAGATCGACTCGATCCCACACTCCGATTTCCCGCAGCGAAAAGTGTCATCTGTTTGGGGTATCCCTATGCCCCACCACGCATTCCAGAGATCGACTGGCAACGAGAGTTACGCGGGCGCGTCGCCGCCTATGCCGCGGGAAGTGACTATCACGAGGTTCTCACGGCAAAACTGCTGACGTTCACCGCGTTTCTCAGGGAGATCGTCCCCGGTGTGTGGACCCGTCCGTATGTTGATACTGGCCCATTACTCGAACGCGAATGGGCTTCTCGGAGTGGGCTGGGATGGTTTGGCAAGAACACCATGCTGCTCCATAAGCAGGCCGGGTCGTGGTTCTTCTTGGCCGAGATTCTCGTCAGTCTGGAGCTGGAAGGGGAGGGCGTTGCTCGCGCGCATTGTGGCACCTGCACGCGCTGTTTGACGGACTGTCCGACCAAGGCTCTGGAAGAAGGGTATGTCCTCAAAGCGCCGCTTTGTATTTCCTATCTCACCATCGAACATCGTGGACCGATCGCGCGCGAGTTACGCCCAAAGATGGGCAATTGGATTTTCGGGTGTGATGTGTGTCAGGATGTGTGCCCCTGGAACGAAAAGTTTGGACGCTCACGAGAAGACTCCGTCCAACAGGACCTCGTCGAAGAATTGTTTCCTTCCCTCCCGGAGTTATTGGAATTGGACGACGCGGGATTTCGTGCCCGGTTCCGGCATAGTGCGATCCTACGACCCAAACGGCGCGGCCTGTTGCGTAATGTCACGATTGCTCTGGGCAACAGTGGGAACCCGGCGGCGATTGCGCCACTTCGCTTGGCATTGTCCGACCCGGAGCCGTTAGTGCGTGGACACGCCGCTTGGGCATTGGGCCGATTCACGGAAAGAGAAGCGCGCACGGCGCTTGAGCACCAACTCTCTCGCGAAGCGGATATGTGGGTGCGGGAAGAGGTGCTGTGCGCTTTAGACGAGAGCCCCTTATAGCGACGCTGAGGTGATTTCGTTACCATCGCGTCATGGATGACGCGCGCAAACGTCGCTATATCGAAGCGCTGCGCGAGATGCAGCGTTCGCCGCGAGAGACGATCGAAGCCGAGATTGCCTCCTCGCGAGGGCTTTCAGTCGAAGAGCGAGGGCAGCGACTTGTCGCGGTCTGTCGCGCGGCCTGGGCGGTGTTACGGTCGCGACCAGATTTCCATGAGGCGGTCGCGTATCAAGACCCGCTCCCCGCCGACTTTGCCGCGAAATGGGACGCGCTGAGAGCGCGATACCGTGCGCGGCAACAGGAGAAGACGGATGGATCCGGCTGAGGTGGCGCGTCAGCTCGCGGATGCGTTGGAAGCCGCCCAGATTCCTTACGCGCTTGGTGGGGCACTCGCCTATGCCTATTGGGGAGTAGCGCGGGGAACACACGATGTCGATCTGAACCTTTTTATCGCGCCGACGCGGATGGCGGAGGCGCTTAAGGTGATGACGCGAGTCGGACTCATCATTGATGTCGCGGCGGCCATTGCGTCCGCCGAGGTTCGCGGCGACGCGCGCGGTTACGTTGGGAGTGTTCCGGTCGATCTCTTTGTGAACTCGATCCCCTTCCATGAAGAAGCGGCACGAAGAGCGATTGAGGTCTCTCTGTTTGACAAGCCGATCCGTGTTCTGTCCGCTGAAGATATTGCCGTTCTGAAGCTCCTCTTCTTTCGCGGCAAAGACATGGTTGACCTTGAGCGGCTTCTTGCGCTCCGAGGGAAAAATTTAGACCGATCGTATATTCGCTCTTGGTTAGTCGATGCGATGGGAGAAGACGATGAACGGGTCGCCGCCTGGGATCGCTTGTGCGCCACTTTTCCCCTCACAGCGTAGCGCGACCCCGTTGGTTGTCACCCAAGCAAAAATTCCCTGAGCGCCGCCAACGTCTCCGCCGGCGCCTCTTCGGGCAGGAAATGGCCAGCGGGCAGGGCTTTCCCACTCACCTTCGTGGCGTAGTCGCGCCACACCGCGACGACATCATATTTTTTGTGCATCAGCCCTTTCTCGGCCCACAACGCGAGCATTGGACAGGTGACTTTGCGTCCGAGGTCTCGGTCGGCTTGATCGTGAATCAGATCAATTGATGCCGCGGCGCGATAATCTTCGCAGGTGGCGTGAATGGTCGCGGGATCGCTGAAACAGCGGAGATATTCCGCGAAGGCTTCCGGCGTGATTGCCTGTGGCTTCAATCTTCCGAGCATGGAGTTGAGAAAAAACTCGGTATTGTTGCTAATCAGAGTTTCCGGGAAGGGCGCGGGCTGAATCAAAAAGAACCAATGGTGATAGACCGAAGCCATCTCCTTGGTGACATCATTGTACAGCTTGTGGGTCGGGACAATATCGAGCGTGGCCAGTTTAGTGACGCGCTCAGCGTGATCTAGCGTCAGCCGATGCGCCACGCGACCTCCGCGATCATGCCCGACGACAGCAAACTGCTTGAAGCCCAGTTGCTCCATCACTTCGACTTGATCTTGCGCGGTGGCGCGCTTGCAGTAGCCGCTGTGGTTATCACCATCGGCCGGCTTACTGCTATCGCCATAGCCACGCAAATCGGGCATGACCAAGAAGAAATCCTTCGCCAACTGTGGCGCGATCTTGTGCCACATGACATGTGTTTGTGGATAGCCGTGCAAGAGCAATACTGGCGAACCTTGGCCGCCTTTGACCAGGTTGATGGTTGCTCCGCTTGTTGTCAGTGTTGTCTGTGTAAACCCTTCAAACATAAAACCGCCTCTCGTGCTGTTGCTCACTGCCTCCGGACGCTATTCCGGCTTGTTCATTTCACAGTCCCCGTATATCTCTTCCCTGCGTCGAGAGGTAGGGTGCGTTCCGCGCACCGACAAATCTGGTGCACCCGCGCACTTTACAACTATCAGGAGAGGAGATTTACCCATGTCAGACAAGAGCCTCGCGATCGGGATGCTCGTATTTCCACGCCTGACCCAGTTAGACTTGACTGGCCCTTATGAAGCATTCGCGCGGATTCCTGACGCTAAAGTCCACTTGTTGTGGAAACGGGTAGAACCGGTGACGAGTGACACCGGCCTGAGTTTGCTACCTACCATGACACTGGCCGAATGCCCACCGCTTGACGTGCTGTGTGTTCCTGGTGGACCCGGACAGATCGACTTGATGGATGATGAAGAAGTGATTGCCTTTGTCCGCAAGCAAGGATTGCAGGCGCAATATGTGACCTCGGTCTGTACGGGATCGCTGGTGCTTGGTGCGGCGGGACTATTGAGCGGCTACGAAGCCACCACGCACTGGATGTCGATGGATCAACTCGAACTCTTTGGCGCGAAGCCGGTGAAAAAACGCATTGTCCGTGACCGCAATCGGATCACAGGTGGAGGGGTGACGGCTGGTATCGACTTCGCGTTGTATCTGGCCGGAGTGCTCGTTGGCGAACAAACGGCTCGTATCTGTAGTTTCCCGCAAACGAAACTACGACTTTTGGGATTTTTCCGGATCGGGACTTTGGGGTTTTTCTGGATATTGTTGGGGGTATGAACGAAGCACCCCAAATGCCTCATAGCCGAGTTGACGTGATTCTCCTCTTGTTCAGGGTTGTGAGGAAAAGGGCACGGCACAAATCTACAATCGGGAGACAGGCAATCCCTTGCCGGAGTTGTTGTCGAAAGGGTGCATTTTTCAACTTTACCGGTGTTGCTCCACACCAAAGAACTGGAATTTAATTCGTGTATCTGCCTTTTCAATTTGCGGGAAACTACAGTC